>DATEQI010000022.1:0-2837 GCA_035272805.1 Alphaproteobacteria bacterium
TCGCCTGCCTGGCGCCGCTCGGCCAACGCATGGCACTTGCATGCGACGACGCCTTCGCCTTTGCTTATCCGCATCTGCTCGAGGATTGGCGCGCGCAAGGGGCCGAGCTCGTGGCCTTCTCCCCCCTCGCCGACGAGACGCCGGCGCAAGACGCCGATGCGGTTTATCTTCCGGGCGGCTATCCGGAGCTTCATGCCGGAAGGCTCGCGGCCAACCGCCGCTTCATCGACGGACTGCGGGCCGCGGCCGCGCGAGGTGCCGTCATCTATGGCGAGTGCGGCGGCTACATGGTGCTGGGCGAGCGCCTGAGCGACGGGGCGGGCGCATCCCACCTGATGGCGGGGCTGCTGCCGCTCGAGACCACCTTTCTAGAGCGGCACCTCCATCTCGGCTACCGCGCGCTCAGGCTCGTGGCCGACGGCCCCCTCGGCGCCAGTGGGTCGGTCTTCCGCGGCCATGAGTTCCACTACGCGACCGTCGGCCGCGAGGAGGCCGCGAGCCCGCTCTTCCTGGCAACGGATGCGCGCGGCCATACGCTCGGCACGAGCGGTGCCGTGCGCGGGCGCGTGATGGGCTCCTTCATCCATCTCGTCGATCGGGCGTGAGTCCCTCGTTGTTCTGGCATGGCCGCGGTCGAATGGCGCGCCCCCGCTTTTATTCATTACGGAAGCGCCGTCGCCATGCCCAAGCGCTCGGCGGCGTCATGCAGGCGTTTATCCCGCGTCCACAGGGAGGTGCCCGCCATCAGCCGGACGGCCGCGAGGAGGTGGGCGTCGACATAGCCTATGCCGAGCCCGAACAGCGTGTGCCGAGCGATGAAATGGAGAATTTCCCGATCCGTGGCTACGGTCGCCTGGGGCAGGTCTCTCAGCGCATTGAGAACAAGATCGCGTTGTCGCAGATTGCCCAAGGCGAGCTCGCCGATCACGAAGGGGTGCGCCAGAACCCGCCCGGCATCGAGGAGCCCGGCAAGCTTCTTGTCGCCGGCGCGCAGATGATCGACCCATACGGGAGTATCGACCAGGATCATCGAGGCTTCGAGCGCCGCCGTGGGGCTGCCGCCAAATCAGGCTCGCTTCCGCCCAAACGCGCCAGCCGCCGTGCGCTTTCACGCTCGATCAATGCCTTGAGCGCCTCGCGGACCAAGCTGGATTTCTCCTTGAGGCCGGTGAAGGCTTGAGCCTTCGCGAGCAATTCGTCATCAAGTGCGAGGGTTGTGCGCATCTTTCACTCTCCCATCGGACCGGCACGATATTGTCATCATTTGATGTCGAATTCAATGCCGATCTGGAGCGGCGGTACCGCGCGTTTGCCGATATTGGACTCTATATCTTCCCGCTCACGCCGGCCTCGGCGAAGGTCGCCATGCCGCGATGGGTGGCAACCGCACCCTTGAGGACGCCCAGTGCCAATGCCGCCCCCGAGGCCTCGCCGAGACGCATGCCGAGGGAGAGGAGCGGGGCCTTGCCGAGCACGGCGAGAAGGCGCAGGTGCCCCGGCTCGGCCGAAACATGGCCGGCTATGCAATGGTCGAGTGCCGTCGGTGCGAGCTTTGCGAGCGGGGCGGCGGCGGCGCAGGCGACGAAGCCGTCCAGGATGACGGGGATGGTGCGCGCGCGTGCCGCCGCGACGGCGCCGCAGATGGCGGCGAGCTCGCGCCCGCCCACGCGCCGCAAGGCCTCGAGCGGATCCGCGAGTGCCGGCCCATGGCGGCGGAGCCCTTCGTCCACGACCTCGGCCTTGCGCTTGACACCCACGGCATCGAGGCCGGTCCCCGGTCCGGCCCAGTCGGCGCCGGTGCCACCAAAGAGGGCCGCCGAAAGGGCCGCCGCCGCCGTGGTATTGCCGATCCCCATCTCGCCCACCAGCAGCACGTCGTGTCCGGGTTTGACGGCGCGCCAGCCGGTATCGAGGGCGGCTGCGCATTCGGCCTCGCTCATCGCCGGTGCTGAGGTGAAATCCGCCGTCGGGCGCTCGAGCTCGAGGGCGATCACCTCGAGTGCCGCGCCGTAGGCCTTGCACAGCTGGTTGATCGCGGCCCCGCCCGCCGCGAAGTTCGCCACCATCTGGCGGGTGACGGCACCCGGATAGGCCGATACGCCGCGCGCGATGACGCCGTGATTGCCGGCGAAGACGAGGCAGAGCGGGCGCTCGAGGCTCGGCGGGTGGCGCCCTTGCCAAGCCGAGAGCCAGATTGCGAGCTCCTCGAGGCGGCCGAGCGCGCCGGCCGGCTTGGTGAGCTGCGCTTCGCGCGCGCGCGCGGCCTCTGCCGCGGCGGCATCGGGTGCCGCAAAGGCAAGAACGCGGGCGCGAAAATCGGCGAGCGTGGCAATCTCGATCGGCGATGCGGTGGTGTCACTCATGCGCGGCCTCGGCAGGGAGAAGGGGGGTCGGTTCTGGCGCGCCAAGTGCCTCCGCAAGGCGGCGCAAGGCGGGCGCGTCCGGCGGCAGGCCGAAGCGCAGCCACGTCGGCTCCTCGGCGAAGCGGCGCGCGTAGATGCCGTGGCGCAGAAGGCCGGCATGAATCTCCCCCGCGCGCGGGCTCGCGGCAAGGCGATAGAGATCGGTGCCGCCGAGGACGGCGAGGCCGGCCGCCGCGAGCACCGCCTCGAGTTGCCGCGCGGCTTCCGCCAGTCGCGCGCGCGCAAGCCGGGCCCAACCCTCATCGGCGAAGGCCGCGCTCGCGATCCACAGCGCAGGCCCGCTCACCGCCCACGGCCCGAGGGCCTCGCGCAGGCGCTTTGCGAGCGGCGGCTCGGCGAGCGCGAAGCCGAGGCGCAGGCCGGCGAGCCCGAAGAACTTGCCGGAGGAGCGCAGGAGGATGAGACCCGGACGCA
>DATEQI010000023.1:0-2582 GCA_035272805.1 Alphaproteobacteria bacterium
ACACAAGGGGCGCGGCCGCGTCATGCTCGCCTTCCACATGCTCTGCTGCGAGACGCGCGCGGAAGCCGTGCGGGTCGCGCGCGAGCCGCTCAACCGCTACCTGAAGTCCCTCGTCGCCGCCGCCTCCGACTGGACCGAGGGGCTGAGCTCCAAGGACTATCCCAACTACGACAAGATCATCGCGAGCCTCGCCCAAGAGACCTTCGAGAGCCAGGTCGAGAAGGGGGCTGCCTGGATCGGCACGCCCGACAGCATCGTCGAGCAAATCCGTGCCTACCAGGCGCTCGTCGGCGGCTTCGAGAGCGCCTCGATGCAGGTCAATTTCAACCTGGTCTCGCTCGAGGACGCGAGGCGCTCGATGCGGCTCTTCGCGCGCGAGGTGATGCCGAAGGCAGCCCGGCTCGCCGAGGCGGCGGAATGATCCCCGTCCCGTGCTATCCTCCGCCCGCGGCATGAGCAGTTGAGAGAGGACCCTTGGATGTGGCGGCTTGTCTTGGGCATCGCCCTGGCACTCCTCGCTTCGGGAGCGGCCGAAGCGCAGCAGCGGCGCGATTCGGGCTGGATCGCCGACAAGGGCGGCTGCCGGGTGTGGGACCCGGTGCCGGAGGCGAACGAGAGTGTGGTCTGGAGCGGGACTTGCGTGAACGGCCTGGCGAGCGGGGTGGGCGTGTTGCAATGGTACGCCAGTGGCAAGCCCACCGACCGCTACGAGGGCGAGTTCCGCGACGGGCACGAGCAGGGGCACGGCATCGTGGTATCGGCCCACGGCAACCGCTACGAGGGCGAATGGAAGGACGACCAGAAGAACGGCCGCGGCGTCTATGTCTGGGCCAACGGCAACCGCTACGAGGGCGAGTGGCAGGACGACAAGCGCAACGGCCAGGGCGTCATGGTGTGGAAGAACGGCGACCGCTACGAGGGCGCCTGGCGCGACGACGACCGCAACGGCCAGGGTGTGGAGCTGTGGGCAACCGGCGAACGCTACGAGGGCCCCTGGCTGCGCGGCAATCCCAACGGCCACGGCGTGCTCGTGCATGCCAACGGGGAGCGCTACGAGGGCGAGTTCAAGACCGGCATCGGCGACGGCCAGGGCGTCTACACGACGAAGGACGGCGGGCGCTACGAGGGCGAGTTCAAGAACGACCTGCCGAACGGCAAGGGCACTTACACCGCGCCCAACGGCGCCGAGTATAGCGGCACTTGGGTGAACGGCTGCTACTACAAGGCTGTGGGCTACTTTGTGCAGGACGTCGAGAGGGGTGCTGCCAACAAGCCGACGGCGCGGCGCGCCTGGGTCGGAGTGAATGAAGACCACTGCCGCTAGGGAGGTGCTCGAGATGACGAAGAAGCGAAACGAGCCTAAGGTCGTCAAGCCGGAGGACCTCGATCCGCGGCACGACTGGAGCCGCCCGCTCCAGGCACCCGGCCAGATGGCGGTCGACTTCGAGGAGCGCGTCGATTTCCGCCGCCTCCACGACTATCGCCTCGCGCGCACGCGCACGGCCCTCGCCAAGTCGGGCCTCGGCGCCATCCTCACCTTCGATCAGCACAACATCCGCTACATCTCCTCGACCGTGATCGGCGAATGGGCGCGCGACAAGCTCACCCGCTATTGCCTCCTGAGCGGGAACGGCGACCCTTACGTGTGGGATTTCGGCTCGGCGGCCAAGCACCATCGCCTCTATGCGCCCTGGCTGCACCCCGACCATTGCCGCGCCGGTCTCCTGGGCTTGCGCGGTGCGGTGCATCCCAAGGTCGGTCTCTTCAAGCGCGCGGCCGAGGAGATCAAGGCGATCCTCGAGGAGGAGGGCGTCGCCCAAATGCCGCTCGGCGTCGACATGGCCGAGCTCCCCATGCTCTTCGAGCTCGAGCGGGTCGGCATCAAGGTGCGCGACGGCCAGCAGGTCATGCTCGATGCGCGCGAGATCAAGAGCCGCGACGAGCTCATGCTGCTCAACATCTCGGCCGCCATGGTCGACGGCACCTACCACAAGATCGCCGAGGCCCTGAAGCCGGGCGTGCGCGAGAGCCAGATCGTGGCGCTCGCCAACCACGACCTCTACGAGAAGGGCTCGGACTGCGTCGAGGCGATCAACGCCATCTCGGGCGAGCGCTGCTCGCCCCATCCGCACAACTTCACCGACCGCCTGCTGCGCCCGGGCGACCAGGCCTTCTTCGACATCATCCAGTCCTACATGGGCTACCGCACCTGCTACTACCGCACCTTCAACGTGGGCCGCGCCACGCCGGCGCAAGGCGACGCCTACAAGCGCGCGCGGGAGTGGATCGACCGCGCCATCGCCATGATCAGGCCCGGCGTGCGCTCGGACGAGGTGGCGGCCGCCTGGCCCACGGCCGAGGAGATCGGCTTCAACGGCGAGATGGAGGCCTTCGGCCTCGAGTTCGGCCACGGCCTGGGCTTAGGTCTCCACGAGCGGCCCATCATCAGCCGGCTCAACTCCTTCGCGGATCCGGTCGAGATCAAGACGGGCATGGTGTTCGCGCTCGAGACCTATTGTCCGGCTACGGACGGCTTCTCCGCCGCGCGCATCGAGGAGGAGATCGTCGTCACCGACCGCGGC
>DATEQI010000024.1:0-2835 GCA_035272805.1 Alphaproteobacteria bacterium
AGCGTGGTGCGCTCGGGCAAGGTCAAGATCCGCGTCAACCAGAGCTATCCGCTCGCGCAAGCGGCCCAGGCGCACCGCGATCTCGAGGCGCGCAAGACGACCGGCTCGACGGTGCTGATTCCGTAGGCGTCGTTCGTCAGCTGGATTGCTTCGCCTTCGGCTCGCAATGACGACGGCGGTGGCCGGCCGGAATCGTTTTACTGATTCATCGAGGCGAAGAACTCGGCGTTCGACTTGGTGTGGCGCAGCTTGTCGAGGAGGAACTCCATCGCGTCGTTCATGCCCATCGGCATGAGGATGCGGCGCAGCACCCACATCTTCGCCAGCACGTCGCGCTCGACGAGAAGCTCCTCCTTGCGCGTGCCCGAGCGGGTGATGTCGATCGAGGGGAAGACGCGCTTGTCGGAGAGCTTGCGGTCGAGAATGATCTCGGAGTTGCCGGTGCCCTTGAACTCCTCGAAGATGACCTCGTCCATGCGCGAGCCGGTATCGACGAGCGCGGTCGCGATGATGGTGAGCGAGCCGCCCTCCTCGATGTTGCGCGCGGCGCCGAAGAAGCGCTTCGGACGCTGCAGCGCGTTGGCGTCCACGCCGCCCGTGAGCACCTTGCCCGAGGACGGCACCACGGTGTTGTAGGCGCGCGCGAGCCGCGTGATCGAATCGAGCAGGATCACCACGTCGCGCTTGTACTCGACCAGACGCTTCGCCTTCTCGATCACCATCTCCGCCACCTGCACGTGGCGCGCCGCCGGCTCGTCGAAGGTCGAGCTGATCACCTCGCCCTTGACCGAGCGCTGCATGTCCGTCACCTCCTCCGGCCGCTCGTCGATGAGCAGCACGATGAGGTAGGCCTCCGGGTGGTTCGCCGCGACCGAGTGGGCGATGTTCTGCAGCATCACCGTCTTGCCGGTGCGCGGCGGCGACACGATGAGACCGCGCTGGCCCTTGCCGAGCGGGCTGATGAGATCGATGACGCGGGTCGTGTAGTCGCGCCGCGACACATCGCGCGTATCGCCTTCCCTGGCGCTCGCCCCTCGGCGCAGCGGCGGTGCCGCGGCGGCACCCGCCGCCGCCGCCTCGGGCTCGAGCTCGAGCACGAAGCGCTCGTCCGGATAGAGCGGGGTCAGGTTGTCGAAGTTGATGCGGTGGCGGACCTTCTCGGGATCCTCGAAATTGATCTCGTTGACCTTGAGGAGGGCGAAATAGCGCTCGCCGTCCTTGGGCGCCCTGATCTGGCCCTGGACCGTGTCGCCGGTGCGCAAGCCGAAACGGCGCACCTGGCTCGGCGAGACGTAGATGTCGTCCGGACCGGGCAGATAATTGGCCTCGGGCGAGCGCAGGAAGCCGAAGCCGTCCTGGAGGACCTCGAGCACGCCGTCCCCGAAGATGGCGATGTCGCGCTCGGCGAGCACCTTGAGGATCGCGAACATGAGCTCCTGCTTGCGCAGGTTGCTCGCGTTCTCGACCTGGAGCTCCTCGGCATAGGTCAAGAGATCGGCGGGAGTCTTGGACTTGAGCTCTTGGAGATTCATGCACGCCTACTTCGCGTCAAAGCGGGAAAAAGGGGGAGCGCTCAAGCGCCTTGCGTCAGGCCAAATGAACGGTGCAAGGGCCGCCGAGGCGGCGGAGCCAACAAGGGCAGACTCGTGGAGGAACGCAGGCCTGAGTCGCTGAAGGAAATCTACCTGATAGATTGCCCAAACGCGCCCTGTCGTCAAGAAAAATAGGGTGCCGGGCCGAAAAAGCCAGTGCCAGCTTGTGGATAGCTCAAAAGAGGCCGGCGCGCGCCGCCCCTGCGGCGCTCAAAACGGCTGCACGATCACCATGATCACGATCGCGATCATGGCGAGCGTCGGCACCTCGTTCATCACACGATAGAAGCGCTGCGGCCGCTTGTTGCGCCCGGCCGCGAAGTCCTTGCGCCAGCGCCCCATGGCATGGTGCGCCCCCGTGAGCACGAGGATTCCCGCGAGCTTCACGTAGATCCAGCCTTGCGACCAGTCCAGCAGCCCCGGCAGCCCCGCCAACAGGGCGCCGAAGACGTAACTGGCGATCATGGCCGGATTCATGATCTGGCGCAGGAGCCGGCGCTCCATGAGCTGGAAGCGCCGGTCGCCTTCGCTGCCCGGCTCCGTCTCGCAGTGATAGACGAAGAGGCGCGGCAGGTAGAAAAGCCCCGCCATCCATGCGATCACGGCGATGACGTGGAGCGCCTTCACCCAGGGATAAAACGGCACCATCCAGCTCACGGCTCCGGCCCTCCCGCTGCCATCGGGCACTTGCCCCATGCCGCCGGGCAGAGCCGCGTCCCGCCGCCGGGGCAGATGCCATGGCCGCCCGCGAGTGCCTCGCGCACGAGGGCCGCGAGGCCTGCGATGAAGGGCCGCGAGATCGACACCGTCGGCACGCGAACATAGGCCGGCACGCCCACCCGCCGCGCCAGCGCTTCGTACTCGATATCGAGCTCCACGAGCGTCTCCGAATGCTCCGAGACGAAGGCGATCGGCACCACGACGAGGCGCACCCTCTCGCGCCCGGCGCGCTCGATCTCCTTCTCGGTCAAGGGTCCGATCCATTGGAGCGGTCCGACCCGGCTCTGATAACAAACCTGCCAATCGAGGTCGGGCCGGCCGAGCGCCTCTATCACGGCGGCACAAGTTTGCTCGACCTGCCATTGATAGGGATCGCCGCCCGCCACGATCGTCTGCGGCAGACCATGCGCCGAGAAGAGAACGCGCGGCCGAGCGCCGGCCTTGCCGACCTGCCCTGCCTGCGCCAGGCCGGCGCTCACCAGCTCGGCGACGGCCTTCACGAGGCCCGCCTGCCGCGGATAGC
>DATEQI010000025.1:0-2218 GCA_035272805.1 Alphaproteobacteria bacterium
GCAGATCAAGGGCGCCTCGCGCAAGAAAAAGCTGGCGTTGATCGAGTCTACAAACCCGGCTTGGCGCGATTTGTATGAGGATCTAGTGTGACTTGACCAGCTCCTGGATTGCTTCGCCTTCGGCTCGCAATGACGGAAGCCATCGTCATTGCGAGGAGGCAAAGCCGACGAAGCAATCCAGAGAGTTTCGCACCCAGCGCCCTGCCCCGGCGTACGCCGGGGTTCGCTGCGCTCGCAATGACGGTTATTTCCGGGTGAGAAGAAAGTTTCGAATCGGGGCGCTATATCCCCGTAATCGTCGCCCACAGGCGATCGGCACCGGCTGCTGCGGCGTGCCGGCCGATGACGGCCGCCCACTCCGCCTCGTTGCCGAACTCCTCGCGCCACGACCACAGCCGCCGCGTGCTGAGCTGGAGGGCGTATTCCTCCGTGAAGCCGATGGCGCCATGGACCTGATGGGCGATCGCGGCGCCGAGGCCGGCGGCCTCGCCCGCGCGCACCTTCGCACTCGCGATCGCAAGCAGACTCATGGCGGTGCCGACCGCCTCGGCCGCGATGTCGGCGGCAGCACTCGCGGCGGCGGCCTGTCCGGCAAGCACGGCCAGGTTCTGCTGCACCGCCTGGAACTTGCCGATCGGGCGGCCGAACTGCACGCGCTCGCCGGCGTAGCGCACCGTGATCTCGAGCGCGCGGGCGAGCGCTCCCGCGATCTGGCTCGTACGCAGCGCGGCACCGAGCGCGTAAAGTTGCTCGAGGTCGATGCCGCCCTCGAGCGGAGCCACCGCATCCGCCGTCACTTCCGCGTCGAGTGCCACATCGTCGCGCGGCTCGCCCGCGAGATTGGCGCCGCACGTGATCTCAGCCCGGCCGGCGGCGAGGGAGACCGCCATGGGCCGGTTGCCCTCCTCGACAAGGAGGACGAGTGTCGCTGCGTGCCGCGCCCAGGGCACGCGGCTCGCCCTGCCGGAGAGGTGCCAGCCGGTGCTGCGTCTCGACAGCGCGAAGCGCTCGCGGCGGTTGACCGGCGCGATGGCGAGCGGGCCCTCCGGGACCGCGAGCCCGGCCTCCGCGAGCACGCGCGCGGCCAACATCGTCTCGGCAAGCGGGACCGGTGCGGAGAACTTGGCGGCACTGCGCACGAGGCCCAAGGCGTCGGCGGCGGCAACGCCCGTGCCGCCCGCGCTTTCGGGAACGAGGGCCTTGGGGAAGCCGGCTTCCTCGAGTGCTGCCCACAGCGCCTGGGGCCAGGCGCCCGCTTCCGCGCGCGCGAGTGTCGCGCGGTCGCAATGATCCGCGAAGAGACGTTCCGCCGTATCGAGGAGGAGATCTGCGACCTCGCTCATGGGCGGCGGTCAGGCCGGTCGCCGTGCGGCAAGGAACGGCGCGTCGCCGTCGCGCTCGATCTGGGCGAGGAGATTGACCTCCCAGGTGAGATACTGCCGCATCGCCTCCTCGACTCCCAAGTCGCGGTGATAGGGCTTGGTCCAGACGTCGTCCGGCGTATCGGCAAGGTGCCCCTCGCCCGCCTCGAGCGGACGTCCGCTCGCGCGCCAGGCCGCAGTACCCCCCGCCAGCACCTTGACCGGTCCCGCTGCGAGCCTTGCCGCCTCTGCCGCCGCGAGCCGCGCGAGCCTGCCGTCCGCCGAGGTCAGCACGAGCAACGCCGCCTTCGGAAGCTTCGGCAGCGTCGTGGCGAGGCGCGAGCGTACCGCCCAGAAGGCTTGCGGAATATGGGCCTCGCGATAGTCGGTGCTGGTGTCGAGATCGACGAGCGTCGCCTCGCCTCGCTCGAGCGCGCGGGCAAGTGCCTCCGGGGTCATCGTCTCGCAGGCACTTCCCTCGAGGCCCAGGACCTCGACCCCCTCGGCGCCGGCGACGCGCTCGCCAGCGCTTGCGCCCTCGTCCAGCACGTGGACCTCGCCCGCACCCATCTGCACGAGCCAGGAGGCGCTCATGCGCGCGCGCACGCCGTCATCGTCCATCAGCACGATGCGCGCGTTGCGCACGCCGACGTAGCTGTCGGTCGACTGGACGAGCTGACCGCCGGGAGCCGAGCGCCAGCCGCGGAGATGGCCCGCGCGGTAGGCCTCGGGGTCGCGCACGTCGAGGAGATAGAGGCTGTGCCGCTCCGCCTCCGCCTGCAAGTGCTTGAGCGCTCCCGCACCGATCACGCGCACGCCGAAGCGCTCCGCTACGGATGCTGCCGCGGCGCGCGCCT
>DATEQI010000026.1:0-5928 GCA_035272805.1 Alphaproteobacteria bacterium
GTTCGATTTGCCGGCTCATGCGCCTCCCCTCAGGGCTCGAGCTTGGGCGCCGGCTCGTCCATCCGGTAGACGGCCTTGATTTCGTGGCTCACGGTGTCGCGGATGAGGTTGAACCAGCGCCGACAGCCGTAGCGGTGCAGCCAGCGCTCGCGGTGCCAGCCTTTGGGATTGGCGCGCATGTAGAGGTAATCGGCCCATTCGGCGTCGCTTCTCGCCTCCGGATCGGCGGGACGCATGATGTGGCCCTCGCCGCCGCAGGCGAATTCGCTCTCCTCGCGCGGCCCGCACCAGGGACAAGGGATGAGATGCATCGTCAGCACTTCTCCAACTATGTCAGAACAGCAAGTTTCACCACGGTGGCACGGAGGACACGGAGAAGGCACCTTCCGTCATTGCGAGCCGAAGGCGAAGCAATCCAGATTGCCGGGAAGTCTCCTGGGTTGCTTCGTCGGCTTTGCCTCCTCGCAACGACAACAGAACTTTTCTCCGTGCCCTCCGTGTCCTCCGTGGTGAACCGCTTGAACTAGTGTGCGACCCCGGCCGAGCCGTGCTCGTCGAGGAGCCGTCCCGTCTCGAAGCGTCGCAGCGCGAAGGGGGCGGCGAGCGGATGGGGCTCGTCTGCGGCGATCGTGTGCGCGAAGACGAAGCCCGAGCCCGGGATCGACTTGAAGCCGCCGGTGCCCCAGCCGCAGTTGAAGTAGAGCCCTTCGACCGGGGTCTTGCCGATGATCGGGCTCGCGTCTGGGCAGATGTCGACGATGCCGCCCCATTGGCGCATCATCCGCAAGCGGCTCACGATCGGAAAAAGCTCCTTGAGTGCCGCAAGCTGGGCCTCGATGACATGGAAGCTGCCGCGCTGGGCGTAGGAATTGTAGCCGTCGATGCCGGCGCCGAGCACCAGCTCGCCGCGGTCGGACTGGCTCACATAGACGTGCACCGCACCCGACATGACCACGCGATGCAGCACGGGCTTGATCGGCTCGGTCACGAGCGCCTGGAGCGGATGGCTCTGGATGGGGAGACGGAGGCCGGCCATGGCGGCGAGCACGCTCGCGTGTCCCGCCACCGCCACGCCGACCTTGGCCGCCTCGATGTATCCGCGCGTCGTCTCGAGGCCGCGGATGCGTCCCGCCTCGAGGCGGAGCCCGGTCACCTCGCAGTTCTGGATGATGTCGACGCCGCGCGCGTCCGCTGCGCGCGCAAGGCCCCAGGCCACCGCGTCGTGCCGCGCGGTCCCGCCGCGGCGCTGGAATGAGGCGCCGAAGACGGGATAGCGCGAGCGGGGCGAGCAGTTGAGAATCGGGCAGAGCGCCTTGACCTGCTCGACGCTCAGCATTTCCCCATCGATGCCGTTGAGCCGCAGGGCGCTCACCAGGCGCTGGTGCGCCCGCAACTCGTGCGGGCTGTGCGCGAGCATCATCAGGCCGCGCTGGCTCAGCATGACGTTGAAGTTGAGCTCCCGGCTCAGCCCCTCGAAGAGCTGGAGCGACTTCTCGTAGAGGGCCGCCGAGTCGTCGTTCAGGTAGTTGGAGCGCACGACCGTGGTGTTGCGCCCGGTGTTGCCGCCCCCGAGCCAGCCCTTCTCCAGCACGGCTACGTCGCGGATGCCGTGCTCCTTGGCGAGGTAATAGGCGGTGGCGAGGCCGTGGCCGCCGGCGCCGACGATCACGACCGCATAAGACGGCTTGGGCTCCGGGCTGCGCCAGGCGCGCTCCCAGTCGGCATGATCATTGAGCGCGTTGCGCGCCAGGCTGAAGATCGAGTAGCGCTGCACCCTCGCACCCCGCGGTTCGGCCCCCCGAGACGAGGCTGCGGCATTCTTGCATCGGGGCTCGCCGCCGACAACAGCGATATCCGGCCGGCCGAAAGCGGCGGGGACGGGGGATGCGGCGCCTAGGAGCCCGCTCGGGAAGCGGCCGAGCTCTCGTTCTGCGCGCGCATGTAGCGCTTGAGCTTCTCGAGCGCCTTGCCCTCGATCTGGCGGACCCGTTCCTTGCTCACCCCGAGGGTGGTGCCGAGCGCCTCGAGCGTGATCTCCTCCTCCTTGAGATGGCGCTCGCGAATGATGTGGCGCTCGCGCTCCGAGAGCTCCTCCAGCGCGCGTGCCAAGAGGCGGGTCTCAGCCGCACCGTCCCTCTGCTCGGTCACCGTCTCCTCGGGCGAAGGCCGGCCGTCGACGAGGAAATCCTGCCATTCGGCCGTACCGGGGCCGCCATACGGCGCATTGACCGATACGTCGCGCCCGCGGAGGCGCACGTCCATGGCGGACACCTCGCCCGGCCCGACCGCGAGGGCCCGAGCCACCGCGAGTGTCGCCTCGTGGTCGAGATGGCCGTCGCCCGCAAGCCCCAGGCGCGCGCTCAAGCGCCGCAGATTGAAGAAGAGCGTCTTCTGCGCGGCCGTGGTGCCCGTGCGCACGATCGACCAATTGCGCAGGATGAAGTCCTGGATAGCGGCACGGACCCACCAGCCCGCATAGGTGGAAAACCGCGTATTGCGCGCCGCATCGAAGCGCGAGGCCGCCTGCATGAGACCGAGGCTGCCCTCCTGGATGAGATCGGCGAGCGGCAGCCCGTAGCCGCGGAAGCGCACGGCCAAGCCGATCACCAGGCGCATGTGGCTGGTGATGAGCTCGTGGAGGGCGGCCTCCTCGCCCGTCTCGCGCCAACGCCCGACGAGCTCCAGCTCGCGCTCGCGCGTGAGGAGCGGGGCCGCCATCGAGCTTTGCATGAAACGGTAATCGGCCCTGTGCGGTGCCGTCGCATTCAAGCCTGCCATCCTGTCCCTTCCGCGCGGCCCTTGCGGCCGCTCGTTGCCCACTTATCCCTAATACGCGGGAAAGTGGGCGACAGTTCGTCACGGAAGGTCACATCTCCGTGATTTTTTTGAGACGGGGCAGCGGCGGCGCCTTGCTTAGAGCAGGCTCGACTCGGCCGACTCGGGTGCTATGCAGAGGGCGTCGTCGAAGCGGACGTTGTTGACCCGCTTCGAGACGGGATAAAGCAGCATCGCCGCCGCGGGATAGGGCTTGAGGAGCGCAAGCGCCGCCTCGGGCGGCGTGGCGGGGGCGAGCCAAGCGGCATAGCCGTCCTCCGGCAGGATCACCGGCATGCGCTCGTGGATCGGGGCCAGGAGCTCGTTTGCCGCGGTGGTGACGATCGTGCACGACTCGACGGGAGCGCCGTCCGGGGCTTTCTGCCAGCGCTCCCACAGGCCGGCGAAGGCAAAGAGCGGAAGCGCATCGGCGCTGCCGCCCTTGAGCCCGATGCGGTAGGGCCGCTTGCCGTGCGGCGTCGCCTGCCACTCGTAGAAGCCGTCGGCCGGCACCAGGCAGCGCCGCGCGCGGAAGGCGGCACGGAAGGACGGCTTTTCCGCCAACCCCTCGGCGCGCGCGTTGATCAGCCTGTTGCCGATCGCGGCATCCTTGGCCCAGGACGGGATGAGGCCCCAGCGCAACTGGACGAGCTCGCGCGTGCCGCGCTCCACCTCCCCTACCGCCTCCCCTGGCCCGCCCCCGGCGCGCCGCTCCTGAGCGAGCCGCACCACGGGCACGAGTTGGGTGGGTGCTATGTTGTAGCGCGCGGGAAGATTGGGGAGCGCTCCGGCAAAGCCGAAGAGGTGCCGCATCGCCTCGGCAGGCGTGGTCAGCGAATAACGTCCGCACATGGGCCGCATCCTATAGGGCGGGCCGGTTGCGCAGAAGGACCTCGCTTAAACGGCAAACCCCGCAAGGCGCACCGGCTGCCGCTTGGCGCCCCAGCGGCCGGGTCTTGGCTCGAAATGCCCGGCGCAGCTCTCGCCGCAGGCCGCACAGCAGCCTTCCGCCGTGAGGTTCCAGGCCCCGAGCTCGTACCAGTCGCGCTCGATGAGGAGCTCACCGCAGGCATGGCAGTAGGTGCTCTGCCCCGCCTTATCGTGCACGTTGCCCGTGTAGACGTAGCGCAGGCCGCAGGCGAGTGCCGTGCGGCGCGCGCGCTCGAGGGTCGCAGGCGGCGTGGGCCGACGATCGAGCATCTTCCAGTCGGGGTGGAAGGCGGTGAAGTGAAGCGGCACGTCGGGCCCGAGCTTGTCCGCGATCCAGCGGCACATCGCCTCGGTCTCGTCGGGCGAGTCGTTCTCGCCCGGAATCATCAGGTTGGTGATCTCGAACCACACCTTGGTCTCGTGCTTGAGATAGACGAGGGTGTCGAGCACGGCCGCGAGCTCGCCCGAGCAGATGCGCTTGTAGAAATCCTCGCTGAAGGCCTTGAGGTCGACGTTCGCCGCATCCATGTGGCGATAGAACTCGGCGCGCGGCTCGGGACACTGGTAGCCCGCGGTCACCGCGACCGACTTGATGCCGCGGGCGCGGCAAGCGTCGGCCACGTCGATGGCATACTCGTGGAAGATGACGGGGTCGTTGTAGGTGAAGGCGACCGAGCGGCAGCCGAGCGCCGAGGCGGCGGCCGCGATCCTCTCGGGCGAGGCCGCGTCGGCTAGCGTGTCCATCTCGCGCGACTTGGAGATGTCCCAATTCTGGCAGAATCGGCAGGCGAGGTTGCAGCCGGCGGTGCCGAAGGAGAGCACCGGCGTGCCGGGCAGGAAGTGGTTGAGGGGTTTCTTCTCGATGGGATCGATGCAGTAGCCCGAGGAGCGGCCGTAGCTCGTCAGCACGATGCGGCCGCCACTCCGCCCGCGCACGAAGCAGAGGCCGCGCTGGCCCTCCTTGAGCTTGCAGGCGCGCGGGCAGAGGTCGCACTGGATGCGCCCGTCGGCGAGCGGGTGCCAGTAGCGCCCCTCGATGCCCTCGATCGCCTCGTTTGCCCCTTGGACTTCGCTCATGTCTAATATATGGACCTGATGCCTCGGCGCGCCACTCGCGGCGGCACCCCGGCGTCACTATATCAATCGTTGTGCGCGATATGGCGCTAATATGGGGGGAGGCTTGCGTTCGCGCAATGCGGCTCACCCTGAGGCCCGAGCGAGGCAGACGAGGATGAGCGTGCGCCCCCCGGCCGTGGCCGGCCTCTTCTATCCCGACGACCCGCCGCTCCTCGCGCGCGCGGTCGCGGATTATCTCGCCGGCGTCGAGCCCGACGGCACGGCGCCCGAGGCCGTTCCCGAGGCCGTTCCCGCGGCCATCCCCAAGGCCGTCGTGGTGCCTCATGCGGGCTTCGTCTATTCGGCCCCGGTCGCAGCCGCGGCCTATGCCCGGCTGCGCGCGCTCAAGGGCCGCCTGAGCCGGGTGCTGCTGATCGGGCCGGCGCATCGTGTGGCCATTCGCGGCCTCGCCGCTCCGCGTGCGGAAGCCTTCGATACCCCCCTTGGCCGCCTTCCCGTGGACCGCGAGGCGGTCGCGCGCATCGCGGCACTGCCCCAGGTCACGCTGAATGACGAGCCGCACCGGCTCGAGCACTGTCTTGAGGTCCAGCTCCCCTTCATCATCGCCTGCCTCGGCATCGTCCCCCTCGTCCCCCTCGTGGTCGGCGACGCCAGTGCCGCGGAGGTGGCCGAAGTCGTCGAGATGCTGTGGGACGGGCCGGAGACGCTCGTCGTGATCAGCTCGGACTTGAGCCACTATCACGACTATGAGACGGCGCGGCGCATGGACGCCGCCACCTCCGCCGCCATCGAGGCGCTCGACGGAGCCAGAATCGGCTGGGACGATGCCTGCGGCCGGATCCCGATCGCGGGGCTGCTCAAGGTGGCGCGCGCGCGCGGCCTCAAGGCACGGACGCTCGACCTGCGCAACTCGGGCGACACGGCAGGACCAAAGAACGAGGTTGTCGGCTATGGCGCCTATGCCTTCGCTTGAGCCCTTGGCACCCGACGCCGCTTTAGCGGAGGATGCAGCACTCCTCGAGCGCCATGGCTCGCGCCTCCTGGCGCTCGCGCGCGCGAGCATCGCCTGGCGCTTGAGAGAGGGGGCGCTCATGGCGTGCGAGGTAG
>DATEQI010000027.1:0-13953 GCA_035272805.1 Alphaproteobacteria bacterium
GTCGAAATCGAGCCTCAACGCCCCGCCCGTCGATTCACCCACCGGGTCCGCCATGACCGCCTCACGCGATCCAAGATAAGATATTGAATCTTATACTAGAATCGCACAAAAAGCAGCGCAAATCCGAACATCATCCGGAGAATGCGGTTTTCACGGGTCCGCCGCGGCGCTCGGCCCAATCATAAACTTATCTGTTGACTATCAACAGACATGTTGATTAAGATCGCCGCCATGCGACGCGCGAGCCCTCTTTCCGCGGCCGCCCGTGAGCCTGCTGACGCGGCCCTCGACCGCGTCTTCGCGGCACTCGCGGATCCGGTGCGGCGCGCCATCTTGAGGCGGCTCGACGGCGAGGAGTTGCTCGTGTCCGAGTTGGCGCAACCCTTTGCGATCTCGCTCCAGGCCGTCTCGCGGCACATCCAGGTGCTGGTCAGGGCCGGCCTCATCAAGCAGGAGCGCACCGGCCGCATCAGTCGCTGCCGCCTCGATGCGGGGCCGATCTACGAGGCGGCAGTGTGGCTCAACCGCTACAGCAAATACTGGCAGTCGCAGTTCGACACGCTCGCCGCCTGGCTCGACCGCATCGAGCGGCGCAAGCGGGCTGCGAAGCCGCGGCTCAAGCGGCGCAAGCCCTGAGACGCGTCCGCCTTGGCAACAGCACCAAAGGGAGGAGGAAAGTCATGGCATACCGCGAAACGTCCAAGAAGATGGCGCAGCTGCGCCAGCAGATCGCCGAGCTGCGCAAGGAGATGCGCGAGCTCCAGCAGGCGGTCGAGCCCGAGGAAGTGAAGGATTACGAGCTCGCGACCGCGGAGGGCAAGGTCCGTCTCTCCGAGCTTTTCGGCGGCAAGGAGCATCTCTTCGTCATCCACAACATGGGGGCGAGCTGCCGCTATTGCACGCTGTGGGCCGACGGCTTCAACGGCATCCTGCCGCACCTCGAGAATCGCGCCGCCTTCGTGCTTGCCTCGCCGGACGAGCCGGAGAAGCAGGCGAAGTTCAAGGCCTCGCGCGCTTGGCGCATTCGCATGGTGTCCCATCGCGGCACCAGCTTCGCAGCCGACATGGGCTATCGCGACGACAAGAGCTGGCTCCCCGGCGTCTCGGTCTTCGAGAAGCGCGGCGGCAAGCTCTTCCGGGTCTCCGACACGCGCTTCGGGCCGGGCGACGACTTCTGCGCGCTCTGGCACTTCCTCGACCTCATCCCCGAGGGAGCGGCCGGCTGGCAGCCTCAATACAAATATGCGTGAGGACGCGCGCGCTTCCCGGCGCGGTCTGCAGCAGGCCACGAAAGGAGCGCTGCCATGCCGTTTGACTTCTCGCTCTCGGACGTCATCCCGGCGAGCCCGCAGGCGATCTACGACGCCTGGCTCTCGAGCCGCGGCCACAGCGAGATGACGGGCAACAAGCCCGCGCGCATCTCGGCCAGCGAAGGGGCCGACTTCACGGCGTGGAACGGCTACATCTCCGGGCGCAACCTCAAGCTCGAGCCGGGCCGCCGCATCGTGCAGTCCTGGCGCACGACGCGATTCAAGGACGACGACGCGGATTCCGAGATCGAGGTCCTGCTCGAGCCGGTCGCGGGCGGCACGCTCGTCACGGTGCGGCACAGGAACGTGCCCGACGGCCACACGAGCTATCGCGACGGCGGCTGGCAGAAGAGCTACTTCGAGCCGATGAAGAGGTACTTCGGCGGCGACAAATAGCGAAGGCCGTCGGCCGAGTTCCTCAGCGAGGGCAACTCGTCAAAACATAAACATCCTCATGGTGAGGAGCGCGGCCACCGGCCGCGCGTCTCGAACCATGAGGATGTTCGAATGAGGTTTTCCGCAGCCTGCTAAATTGGGCCTCAGCTCCCGGGCACGGTACCCGACGGCAGCGATTTGATGTAGGCCGCGATCTCGCCGGGCCGCGTGAACCACACCTTGCGGCGCTCGGCGTGGTTGGCGATGTGCTTGAGCGCCTCGCGCAGCACCCGCAGGCGGTAGGGCTGGCCGACCACCATGGCATGGAGTGCGATGCCGCAGACGAGCGGCTGGCGCTCCGACTGGCGCAGCATCTCCTCGAACTGGTCGACGATCATCTTGGCGAACTCGCTCGGCGTGTGGTGCCGGTTGAGGAGCTGCGGCGAATCGTTGATCTCGAGCGGATAGGGCACGGAGAGCAGCGGCCCCGCGCGCGTGCGCAGCCAGATCGGCTGGTCGTCGCAGGGCCAGTCCATGAGGAAGACGTAGCCGGCCTCCTTCAAGAGGTCGGGCGTGATCCTGGTCTGCGCCATCCACGGCGCCATCCAGCCGCCGGGCGGCTTGCCCTCGTGGCGCCGGATCGTCTCGGTCACCTCCTGGATGAGCGCACGCTCGTCCTCCTCCCACGCCGGCGTCGGGCGCTCCGAGTTGGTGCGGCCGTGGGCGATGATCTCGTCGCCGCGCGCGCGCACCGCCGCCACCACCTCCGGGCAGTAATCATAGACGGCGGTATTGACCAGATGGTTGCCGGGGAGCTTGAGCTCGTCGAGAAGCTCGAGCAGCCGCCACACGCCGACGCGGTTGCCGTAGTCGCGCCAACTGTAGTTGCGGTGGTCGGGAGGCGGGGTCTCCGCGGAGACGAAATGCCCGAGGCCCTGCCCGAAGGCGAAATGCTCGATGTTCAAGGCGACGTGAACGGCGAGGCGCTTGCCCTCGGGCCAGGAATAATCCGGCCGCTTGGTGATGGCCGAGTAATCGTAGCGTCCGTGCGTCGGCAGCTTCATGGCGTCTCCCCTCTGCGCTGCCGATGATGCCGGAGCGGGGAGGAGGTGTAAAGCGCGGCCCGGTCTTGCACGGCGCATCGCCTACGCTGTCGACGCACGCCTCTCGCCATGTTACTCAACTGTCGAACCCCTGCGACGGAGGCGGACTTGGCGCGGTTTCCCGCGGCGGACAAGGCGGTCGCCCGGCTGAGGAAATGGGCGGAGCGTCCTGATTGGAGCGAGCCCCTCAGCGAGATTTTCGAAATGCACGTCGGCCCGGCTTGCACCGCGCTCGGCATCGAGGCCGAGACGCTCTTCGCAGCGCTTGATGACCATTCGCTCGCCATGATCATGGGCAACGTGCTCGAGGACCTCATCGCTTGCGAATTCGACGACGATCGCAACATCGTCGACGAGTATCTCGCGCGGCGCGGCTGGAAACTGTCCGCGCCCGAAAAGCGCTGGCTCAAGGCCCTCCGTCATTCATGTGCCAGCCTGTGGGAGGTGGTGGCGCTCGACCCGGGCCGCTCCATGACGCTCAAGGACTTGCTGGCGGGAGGCGAGCCGATCGTGGTGGACGAGCGGATGGGCTCGCGCTCGGCGGCTCCATGGGACCGTGTGATGGCCCGCTTGGTCACGGTGGATGGGCGCGCCTACCTATCGGGAGCCGCTCTTCTCTTCACGCCGGAGGCGGCCGACGCCGTGCTGGAGCGTTTCGAGCGCGCGTTGAAGGAGGCTCGCCGCGAGTCACGAAGGGCCGCGCGCCGAGCCGGCGAGCCGCCGCCCGAGGATGCGGTGCTTCGCGCCGCTCTGCTCCAAAGCACCGCGCCGGTCCTGACTCAGGAATGGCTCTTTCATGCCTACAAAGCCGCAACGGCGCCGCCGCCCGAACTGATCAATGCCGAGGGCCACACCTTCATGTTCGCGGAGGTCCGCTTTCCGTTGCTTGCCGAGGTGGGGGAAGCCTGTGCGCGCTTGGATCGGCATCCCGCCTTTGAGCGGGAAGAGGGGGACCTGCGGTGGAGCTGGGTGGGGAGCGGCGGGCCCGCCCCCTCCCCCACGCGCCCGGCCGCCGCTTCCAAGCCGGGCGAGACGATCCGTTTGCTGAGCGACGATGCGCTCGGCCGGCCGCTTCTCGGCAGCGTGCGGATCGAAGCTGGGCTCGTCATCCTCGAGGCCAATTCCCGCGAGCGGGCGGAGCTCGGCCGTAAGCTCCTGGCCGATGCCTTGCGCGGTCTCGCGGGCGAGCCCGAGGCCGTTTTCCGCTCCTCGGCCGAGGTCATGAGCGAGGCGGGCGACCGTCCGGCTCCCGTCGAGCCCGACTTGCCGCCGGAGGTTCGTGCGGAAATCCTCAGGCACTATATCGAAGATTACTACCGCAGGACATTGGACGACGGCTTGCCGCTCCTCGACGGCAAGTCGCCCCGGCAGGCGGCGCGCACGAAGAAGGGGCGACAGGCCGTGGTCAGCTGGCTCAAACAGATGGAGAACCACGAAGCCCGCCGCGCCGCCGCCGCGGGCGAGGCCGCCTGCGACCTCACCTGGATGTGGAGCGAGCTTGGCCTCGCCGACTTGCGACGCTGAAGCCGGCCGGCTTTCGGGCGCGCGGCGCAACGACGATAAAAGCCGCGACGTGCGACCGGCCGATCTCGATGGAGGTGGCATCTTATGGCAGCGCGAAGCAGGGCCAAGCCGCTCGCCGCGGCAATTGGGGTTCCTTCGCGCGCTTGCCTTCCGCCAAAATCTGACTACTATGACTATCTTGACCTTTTCGCTCGAAAGGCGAAGCCATGAGCACGGACACTTGGACGGTCGCCGAGGCGAAGGCGAAGTTCAGCGAAGTCATCGAGCGCGCGCAATCGGGCGGACCGCAAACCATCACGAGGAACGGGCGCACGGCCGTGGTCGTGGTGGCGGCCGAGGAATGGGAACGCAAGACGAGGCGCATCGGCAATCTCGCGGAATTCTTCGCAGCTTCCCCGCTGCGGGGATCGGGGATGAGGATCAAGCGCATCAGGGACCGTCCGCGCAGCGTCGATCTATGAGTTTTCTCCTCGACACCAACGTGGTGTCCGAGTGGGTAAAGCCGCGTCCCAATGCCGGCGTCGTTGCTTGGTTGGCGGAGGTTGACGAGGATCGCGTTTTCGTGAGTGTGGTTACGCTCGCCGAACTGCGTTACGGGATCGAGCGCATGGCGGCAGGCAATCGCCGAAGACGGCTCGACGAGTGGCTGCGGGACGAGCTGCCGTTACGCTTCGAAGGGCGCATCCTGTCGATCGACGAAGCTGTTGCCGATGCTTGGGGGAAGGTCGTGGCGCAGAGCGAGGCCCTAGGGCGGCGGATGAGCGCGATCGACGCTTTCATCGCCGCAACGGTCGAGGTTCACGGCCTGACGCTGGTCACGCGCAATGTCTCGAACTTCGCGCCGACGTTGAAGGCCATCCTAGACCCATGGACCGAGGGTTGACACCCCTTCGGTTGCTCCACTTCTTTGCCTGGAGGAAGCTCGTCCATGCGGCTCCAAAACCACGCTCCATAGGCCGAAATGGTAAAATCTGACGCGGGCGAGACCGGTCATCGGAAGAATGTCGGATATACCAGAACGACAGGGAGGGGATTTCCATGAGCGAACGAGACACGTCTCCGATCGGCATCCGGCGGCCAGCCTGGGTCGCTGAATTTCGCGCCTTCATCATGCGCGGCAACGTCGTCGACCTCGCCGTCGGCGTCGTCATCGGGGTCGCCTTCACCGGCGTGGTGAACAGCCTGGTGAAGGACGTTCTGACCCCGCTCATTGGTCTCGTCGTCGGCGGCATCGACTTCACCAACGTCTTCGTCACCCTCAAGGGGTCATCAGCCGCGACACTCGCCGACGCGCAGAAGGCCGGTGCCGTGACCTTGAACGTCGGCCTCTTCCTCAACGCCGTCATCCAGTTCCTCATCGTCAGCTTTGCGATATTTTGGCTCATCAAAGCGCTCACGCGCGTGCACGTGCGCGAGGAGGCAAAGCCCGCGGCTCCCCCTGTGCCGTCGAGGAGCGAGGCGCTGCTCGGGGAAATCCGCGACCTACTGGCCGAGAAGCGCGGGTAGAGCGTATGCCGCTATGATGGAAGCGCGTCCCTGCCGCGCTAAGGAAAGATTTTCACCACGGAGACACGGAGGACACAGAGAAGCGAAGAAGAGAAAATTTTTTTCTCTCTCCGTGCTCTCCGTGTCTCCGTGGTGAAACCTTTTTCGCGAATTCGGTCTTACGCGGCGGCGCGCCTTCGCGCGCGGCGCCGCATCAGCGGCGCGGCTCGCCGATGGGCGCGCAGTTGCTGCGTCCCGACATGAGGCAATCCTCGAGGGCGGATTGCGAACGCAGCTTCTGCACGAGAAAAAGGCCGAGCACCGCCAGCAGAAGGATCAACGCGAGGCCGGCAAGCCTTGCGGTCGAGCGGTCGGCGCTGTTCTCGTCGGAATCCTCGTCGTCAGGGTTCGGCATGGTCGGCCTTCAACCCAGTGCTCATTCGCCCGGCGGGCGGCTCGGCGCCGGCAATTTCGTGCCATCGTCATGAACCTCGTGCGCCACCCGGCGGCGCCCGCTCAGCCATAGGGCCGCGCGGTCGAGGTAGAGATAGATGACCGGCGTGGTGTAGAGGGTCAGGAACTGGGATATCAGAAGCCCGCCGACGATGGCAATGCCGAGCGGCCGGCGCAGCTCCGAGCCGGAACCCTGGCCCAATGCTATGGGCAGGCTGCCGAAAAGGGCCGACATCGTCGTCATCATGATGGGGCGAAAGCGCAAGAGACAGGCCTGGTGGATCGCCTCGAGCGGGCTCTTGCCCTCCTCGCGCTCCGCGACGAGCGCGAAGTCGATCATCATGATCGCGTTCTTCTTCACGATGCCGATCAAAAGGATGATGCCGATGAGGGCGATGACGCTCAGATCGTAGCCGCAGAGCGTGAGCATGATGAGGGCTCCCACGCCGGCCGAGGGCAGGGCGGAGAGGATCGTGATGGGATGGATGTAGCTCTCGTAGAGCATGCCCAGCACGATGTAGACCACGAGGATCGCCGCCGCGATGAGGAGCGGGGTCGAGGACAACGAGGCCTGGAAGGCCTGTGCCGTGCCCTGGAACGAGCCGTCGAGGGTTATGGGCGTGCGCAGATGGGTCTGGATCGCCTGGATGGCGTCGACCGCCTGGCCGAGCGAATAGCCGGGTGCGAGATTGAAGGAGAGCGTCACCGACGGGAATTGGCCCTGGTGGTTGACCGTGAGGGGCTCGACCTTGTCGGTGAAATGCACGAAGGAGCCGAGCGGCACCTGGGCGCCGCCCAGGCCCGGCACGTAGATGCGCGCGAGGGCCGCGGGGTCATCCTGGAACTGCGGCTGGACCTCGAGGATCACTTTGTACTGGCTCGTCGAGGTGTAGATGGTGGCGACCTGACGTTGGCCGAAGGCGTCATAGAGCGTCTCGTCGATGAGCGAGAGGTTGAGACCCATGCGCGAGGCGGCATCGCGGTCGACCTCGATCGCGATGTGCGGGGAGGAGATCTGCTGGTCCGAGCCCACGTCCTGGAGCTGGCGCAGCTTCTCCATTTCTCCCTGGATGATCGGCGCCCAGTGATTGAGCTCCTCGCTGTCCGTATCGGTCAGCGTATATTGATACTCCGTCTTGGAGAGCCGGCCGCCGACGTTGATATCCTGCCCGGCCTGCATGAAGAAGAAAGCACCCGTGACCTGCGCGACCTTGGGGCGCAGGCGCTGAATGACCTGCTGGGCGGAGACGTCGCGCTCCTCGAAGGGCTTGAGCTGAACGAAAAAGCGCGCCGTGCTCTCGCTCGGATTGCCGCCGGTCGAGCCGGCGAACCCGACCACCGCATAGACCGCGGGATCGCCAAGCAGGATCTTCGCGAACTGCTGCTCGATCTTCGACATGGCGGCGAAAGAGGTGTCCTGCCGTGCCTCGGCCTGCCCGAAGATGAAGCCGGTATCCTGCTCGGGGAAGAAGCCCTTCGGAATCCAGATGTAGAGGAACCCGGTCACGACGATGAGCACCAGGGTCGAGCCTAGCGCGAGCGGTTGGTGGCGGAAGACCCAAACGAGGCCGCGGTCGTAGCTTCCGATCATCCAATCGAAGAAGCGCTCGGCGGCGCGGTTGAAGGGGTTCTTGGCGTGCCCGGTCTCGCGCTTGAGGAAGAGCGAGGCCATGACGGGGCTCAAGCTCAGCGAGACGAAGGCGGAGACGATCACCGCCACCGTCACCGTGACGGCGAACTCGCGGAAGAGGCGGCCGACGATGCCGCCCATCAGCAGGAGCGGGATGAAGACCGCGACGAGGGAGAAGGTGATCGATACGATGGTGAACCCGATCTGACCGGCGCCCTTGAGCGCCGCATCGAGAGGGCGCTCCCCCATCTCGATGTAGCGCACGATGTTCTCGAGCATGACGATGGCGTCGTCGACGACGAAGCCGACCGAGATGGTGAGCGCCATGAGCGAGAGGTTGTCGATGCTGTAGCCGAGCAAGTACATCGCGCCGAATGTCGCGACGAGCGAGAGCGGCACGGCGATGCCGGGAATGATCGTCGCCCAGGCGCTGCGCAGGAAGACGAAGATCACCATCACCACGAGACCCACGGTGATCATGAGGGTGAGCTCCACGTCGCGGACCGAGGAACGGATCGTCAAGGAGCGGTCGGCGATGAGGTCGACCTTGACCGAGGGCGGGATCGAGGCCTTGAGGCGCGGGATCATGGCCTTGATCTGATCGACGATGGCGATCGTATTGGCGCCCGCCTGGCGCTTGATAAAGAGGAGCTCGGCCCGCCTGTAGTCGTACCAGGCGCCGGTGCGGGGGAGGATGCTCGAATCGATGATGTCGCCGACGTCCTGGAGCCGCACCGGTGCTCCGTTGCGGTAGGCCACGATCACCTTGCGGTAGGCGTCGCCATTGAAGAGCTGGTCGTTGGTGTCGAGCGTGAAGGTCTGGCGCGCGCCCTCGAGGTTGCCCTTGGGCTGATCGAGGGTTGCGGTGGTGAGTGCGATGCGGACGTCCTCGAGACCGATCCCGCGCGAGGCGAGCTCGGCCGGATTGATCTGAACATGGGCGGCATACGTCTGTTGGCCGGCGACGATCACCTGGGAGACGCCGCTCACGGTCGAGAGCTTCTGGGCGATGATCGTATAGGCGTAGTCGTCGACCTTGTAGATCGGCAGCGCATCGGAATAGACGGCATAGACGAGGACGGCACGGTCCGCCGGGTTGTCCTTCTTGTAGGTCGGCGGATTGGGCAAGTCCTTGGGCAGAAGCCCGCTTGCCGCGTTGATCGCCGTCTGCACGTCGCCGGCGGCGCCGTCGATGTTGCGGGTGAGCTCGAATTGCAGCGTGATGGTCGTGGACCCGAGGCCGCTCGTCGAGGTCATCTGCGTGAGCCCCGGAATGGCCGCGAATTGCTGCTCGAGCGGGGTCGCGACCGAGGAGGCCATGGTCTCGGGGCTCGCCCCCGGAAGTTGCGAGCTGACGGTGATGGTCGGGAAATCCACGTTCGGAATGGCGGCTACCGGCAGCAAGCCGTAGGTCGCGGCACCGAACACCAGGATCCCCGCCATGAGCAGCGAGGTGGCGATCGGCCGGCGGATGAAAATCTCCGAAATGCTCATGGACAGACCGACCTCGCCGGTTCGCTTCGCAAGCCCATGACGCCGGCTCAGCCGGCAGGCGCCGTCGCAGCCTCGCTGTCGATCTTGACCTTGGCACCGTTGGTCAGCCGGTATTGCCCGTCGACCACGACACGCTCGCCAGAGGAGACCCCCTTCGTGATCACGGCCAGGCCGTCTTGCACCGATGCGACCTCGACGTCGCGCCGCTCCACGCTGTTGTCGGGCTTGATCACATAGACGTAGGCCCCGTTGTTGCTCTGCATAACGGTCTCGGACGGTACGGTCACGGCACCCTTGCGCACCCAGAGCACCAGGCGCGCGGCCACGAATTCGCCCGGCCACAGGCGCTCGTCGCTGTTGTCGTAGGTCGCCTTGAGATGGATCGTGCCGGTCGCGGTATCGACGTGATTGTCGATCAAGGTGAGCTTTCCCTCCGCAAGCTTGGTCTTGTCGTCGCTCCCATAGGCGATCACGTCGAGCGGGGCCTTGGCCTGGTATTGGCGAATCGTATCCAGCGAAGCCTGCGGGAGCGTGAAGCTCACATAGATCGGCTTCAGCTGCGTGATGGTGACGAGCGAGGTGTTTTGGCTGGCTTGCACGTAATTGCCGAGATCGACGAGCAAGGCGCTCGTCCGGCCCGCGATCGGCGAGCGAATATCGGCATAAGCCAGGTTGAGCTTGGCGCTTTCGATCTGCGCCTGATCCACCTTGATCGCACCCTGAAGCGCTCCGACCTGGGCCTTCTGGTCGTCGTAGCTCTGGCGGCTCTGGAAGCCTTTGGGCAAGAGTCCGGCGTAGCGCTCGAGATCGAGCTGGGCACCCTGGAGCTGGGCCTGATCGCGCTCCTTGGCGGCCTGCGCCTGGTCGAGGGCTGCCTGGAACGGCCGCGGGTCGATCTGGAAGAGCGGGTCCCCGGCCTTGACCTCCTGGCCTTCGCTGAAGCGGACCTGCACGATCTGGCCGTCGACCCTGGTATGGACGGCGACGGCGTTGTAGGCCTGGACCGTGCCGATGCCGCGGAGGTAGACGGGCATGTCGCGTGCTTCGGCCGTGCCGGCGACGATGGGGACGAGAGGGTCGGAAACCGCACTCCCGGCGGCGTCCGTCGAGCGGCGCGAGAGCTGCCACGCGGCAAGCGCGGCCGCGACAAGGACGAGGCCAAGCGAGATCGCTCGGCCTTTCTTGATCTTCGATATTTTCGTGGCGGCGGCCAAGTCAAGGACCTGAATTCAATGGGCATTCCTTCTACGCGCCCGGTTCGGGCAACCTTGCGCCGGGCGGGCAGGCTCGCGCACGGGAGGCGACAAGGATACTCGACCTCCCGACCCGCGGTCGCTAGCGAAATCATCGGGGCGCATGTGAGCGCAGGATGGCCCGCCTCGTGAATTGAGGCGGAGCCCGTGCGCGCCGGTTATCCAGGTGCCCAAGAGCAGATCCCGTTGTGATGGAAGCGCCCCCCTCGCCTATCCTCTCCCCCCGCTGGGGGGAGAGGATAGGTGAGGGTTGGCGAGGCGAAGCCGAGCCTTACCCGTTTGACGCCTGCCAAGCGTCCACTGGACGCTTGGCCCGAACATGCCAGTGGCATGTTCGGCTGGCGTCAAAGGGTGAGGGGGCAGCCGCGTAAATGCAATCTACTCCAACCTCCGGAGGCTGGCCGCACTGTCACTCTGAATCCACGTCTTCCATGCGAACGCCGCGTCCTGCGCGCAGGCTCGCCCGCGCTTTCTCGATGCGGCGGAGAAAACGCGGATCGCTCTCGAGGCGATACTCGAACCAATCGTCCTCCGATGCGAAGCCGATCAGGACGCCGGCCGGCTTGCCGTGGCGCGTAATGACGATTTCCCCCTTGCCCGCCTCACGCAGGTAGCGCGAGAGGTCGTCCTTGATCTCGGACAAAGGAACCTGTCTCACTCCGCGTTTCCGAATTGCGTCAGCCACGACTCTACCTCCGATTTCGCCACGATCGCCAAGACCCAGAGCATCACCGCGTTCCGTCAGGAATGAAAATGTGCGTCAGAGCAGGCCCGCCATCGCATCCGGGCGCACGTGAGGATAGGCTGGCGTCCCCACGGTAACTTGGGGCAGATGGCTTAGCCCGTTGATTGCTCAAGCCTCACTTGGCAAGCGCCCGCCGCACGGCAGCCGGCTCGCGCTCGATGACCCGCAGGAAGGCGCGCGCTGCGCCCTCGGGTCGGCGACGCCCCTGTTCCCAATTCTGTACGGCGTCGAGCTTGAAACCGAACCGCACCGCGAAATCGGATTGGGAGAGGCCGAGATGCTTCCGGATGGTCGCCACGTCCACTTCCTCGGGCACATGCGCCACGAATCCTTGGCGCGCACCCCGGGCGTAGGCAAGCGCCTGCCGTGCACCGCGAAGAATGCTCTGGCCGGATTTGGACATCTCACTTTACCCTTTCCGATAAGCGGTCGCGATACTTGCCAACACGTCGCGCAGCTCATTCCGTTCGGCCTTGGACAGATTCGCCTTCTCGTTCTTCCCGAAGATCGCCATGAGGAACACGGGAATGTCCGGCCCGGCATAATAGGTGATCGCCCGTGCGCCGCCGCTCTTGCCCTTTCCTCTGACGTCCCAACGGAGCTTGCGGGCGCCTCCCGTGCCTTGCATCATGTCTCCCGCTGTGGGGTTCTCCGCAACGAAGTTTATCAGCGCCACGCGCTCCGCCTTCGTCAGCACCCGCCTTGCGCCAGCCGCGAACTCTGGCGTCTCGACGATAGTATGCAATTCTGGCCGAGTCGGTTTTGTATACGCCATTGGCGGATGGCTTTCAAGAGGCTTTGCTCGCGGCTTCGGCCCGGAAAGTCGCCGCGTTGGTTCCTACGTGGTACGGGCCTCGCGTCCCTCGTGGCAACTACCCGAAGCAATGAAAAAATTCGCGCTCCCCGGGGAGGGGACTTGAGGCAGAACCAGTGGGGGCCGGCGATCCCTCTAGCCTAGCCTACTTGTCGGCGCCGTAAGAACCACGTGAGGAATGAAGATGAGCGTCCGTGCCGGCCCGTCGTCGCATTCGCGCGCATGTGAGGATAGGCTGGCGTCCCCACGGGGATTCGAACCCCGGTTTGAGCCGTGAGAGAGCTAATACTGGCACGTTCTGAAACAGCGGCGAACACGCGGACACCGCAGAAACTCTTGCGAATAGCCTATTTTCTGTTTCCCCTTGTCTCTGAGCGTTCCTGCCCGTATATTGGGGAAGTGTTGGGGAAGTTCGAAATCACCCCTCTCCAAGCCCGTAGGAGGCTCGCATGGCGCGGACAGTCAGGGCGGCTACCATTGATACCAGGACCGCTCGGAGGCGCCTCACGGCCCGCCGCAAGCCTTACTGGAAGGCAATCGAGCAAGGACGCCACCTCGGCTACTACAAGGGCGCCCGCGGCGGCTCATGGGTCGCCAGGTTCTACCTCGAGGAGCAGCGCCGCTACACCGAGACGGTGATCGGCACGGCGGACGACGTGTCCGACGCGGACGGCCACACCATCCTCGACTATCGCCAAGCCCAGCACAAAGCGCGCGCATGGTTCGATGAGCAAGCTCGCAGGGCCGCGGGCCTCGAGCCGGTCGCCAGCGGCCCCTACAGGGTCAGCGACGCGATGGGAGACTACCTTGCGTGGTACGAGAAGCACCGGAAGGACGCGCTGCACGCCCGTTACCGGGTCAACGCGCTGATCCTCCCGGCCCTCGGGGAAACCCAAGTCGCCAAGCTCACCTCGCGGAAGATTCAGGATTGGCTTGATAGCTTAGTCGAGGCGCCGGCCCGTGCGCGCACCGGGCGCGGCAAAGCCCAGCGCCACAGGAAGGCCGCACAGGATCACCTACGGCGGCGCCGCGCGAGCGCCAACCGTGTGCTGACGTATCTTAAGGCCGCCCTCAACCGCGCATGGCGCGAGGGCAATGTTGCCTCGGATGAGGCGTGGCGACGGGTCCGACCCTTCCACGACGTTGACGCGCCCGTGGTTCGCTACCTCAACGCGGCCGAGGCCGTCCGGCTCGTGAACGCCTGCAAGCCGGACTTCCGGCAGCTTGTGCGAGCGGCTCTCCTGACCGGCTGCCGCTACGGCGAGCTCGCTGCGCTCAAGGCGGCCGACTTCAACAGCGACGCCGGCACGCTCACGGTGCGCGAAAGCAAGAGCGGCAAGCCGCGGCACATCGTGCTGACCGAAGAGGGCGGGCGTTTCTTTTCCGGCGCAACCGCTGGCCGCGCGAGCGGCGATCTCATTTTCCTACGCGACGATGGGAGGCAGTGGGGTCCGTCTCATCAAGCCCGGCCGCTCGCCGAAGCCTGCCGGCGCGCCGGCATTAAGCCCGCCGTCAGCTTTCACGTGCTGAGGCACACGCACGGGTCGACGCTCGCGATGGCTGGCGTGCCGATGCCCGTGATCGCAAAGCAGCTTGGGCACGCTGACACGCGGATCACGGAAAAGCACTATGCGCACCTCGGGCCATCCTATGTTGCCGCTGCAATTCGCGCTGGCTTCCCGGAACTTGGCATTCTCGAGCCGTCCAAGGTGGCACCGCTCAAGCCTCGCGCCGGGCGTTGATCCGCCTCCTGACCTCGCGCGCATG
>DATEQI010000028.1:0-2065 GCA_035272805.1 Alphaproteobacteria bacterium
AATTTGTAGCCGCGGCGGTATTCGAACTTATCGACCGCCTTCATCAGCCCGATATTGCCTTCCTGGATCAGATCGAGGAATTGCAGGCCGCGATTGGTGTATTTCTTGGCGATGGAGATGACGAGGCGGAGATTGGCCTCGACCATCTCCTTCTTGGCGCGGGACGCCTCGCGCTCGCCGCGCTGCACGGTCGAGACGATGCGGCGGAATTCCACCGGCGGCACGCCGGCCTCGGCCGAGGTCGAGGCGATCTCGGTGCGCATGGCCTTGACCTCGGGACCGTGCTTGGAAATGAGCGAGGTCCAGCCCTTGCCGTGGAGCCGGCGCACGCGGGAAACCCAGTCCGGCTGCAACTCCTGGCCCATGTGCTGGGCGATGAAATCCTGGCGCTTGACGCCGGCGTGTTCGGCCAGCCGCAACAGCTTGCCGTCCGCGGCCAGCAGCCGGCGGTTCAGGGAATAAAGCTGCTCGACCAGATATTCGATGCGGGCGTTGTTGAGATGGACGTTGTTCATCGCCTCGACCATCTCGGCCCTGAGCTTGTCGTAGCGCTTCTCGGCCGGCTTGCCGATCTCGTCGCCCTCTTTCAGGACGGAGAGCCGGCTTTCCTGCATCTTGTGCAGCTTCTTGTAGAGCCCCGCGATCTCGTCGAGATTCTTCAAGACGCCGGGTTTCAATTCCTCTTCCATCGCCGCGAGCGAGATCGAGCCTTCCTCGCCGTCGCCCTCGCCTTCGGCTTCGGGCGCGCCTTCGGCGGGCTTCGCGCCCTCCTCGGCCTCTTCGCCTTCCTTCTCGGGAGCCTTGCCGGTCTCTTCTTCCGCGGCTTCGGCCTCGGCGGCTTCCTCGTCGAAATTGCTGCCGTAGGTGGCGTCGAGATCGACCACGTCGCGCAGCAGCATCTTGCCTTCCATCAGCGCGTCGCGCCAGGCGATGAGCGCGCGCATGGTGAGCGGGCTTTCGCACAAGCCGCCGATCATCATCTCGCGGCCGGCCTCGATGCGCTTGGCGATGGCGATTTCGCCCTCGCGCGACAGCAATTCGACCGAGCCCATCTCGCGCAGGTACATGCGCACCGGGTCGTCGGTGCGGCCGATGTCCTCGTCGTCGAGGTTGCCGCCGGTTTTGGCCTCGGCTTCTTCCTCTTCGCCTTCCTTGGCCGCGGGCTCCTCGCCCTCTTCGTTCTCGACGATGTTGACGCCGAGCTCGGACAGCATGGTCATGGTGTCTTCGATCTGCTCGGACGACACCTTCTCGGGCGGCAGCGCTCCGTTGATCTCGTCATAGGTGACGTAGCCGCGCTCCTTGCCCTTGGCGACCATCTTCTTGATCGCGGCCGTGACGGTGTCGAGCGGCGACGCCTCGGCCGCCTCTTCGCGCGCCTCGGGTGCTTCGTCCTTCGCGGTGGATTTGCTCGCCATGTCGATCCTGCTTTCACTCGGGCCCTAAGGGCCTGCCACTAGAATCAAAGAACGGGCGCGACGGCGCATGATGCGCCCGCCATCCCGTTCGCTGTCACCCTTGCCCGAACATTACCCGGGCCGTCAATCCATTCCCCCGCCCGCCGCGCCGTCATCCTCGGCCTTGCTTTGCAGCAAGGGCTGAAGGCGCGACCAGGTCTCGTCGGTCCCATCCGCGGCCTGGCGTTCCGCTTCCGATATCTGCGTCGACAACAGCCGCCGCTCCTGCAACCGGGCCTTGGTATGGCTCCACCCCAACCTCACGTCCTCGGCATCCGCCCCGGGCCGCGCGAAACCGGCGTGGTTCAGGACCTGGGAAGACAGAATCCCAGCTATTTCCTGGCCGAATCCTCTGTCCGATAGGTGGAGCTTCAGGGCCGCTGCGTCAAGGTCCGGGTGAAGGCTGTGCAGTCTTAAAATCTCCCGGCAAAGCCTGTCAAGGGCGCGGTCGGGCAGCTCGAATTGGGCCAGTTCCTCGCCCACCTCGGCCAGCAGGAAGGGGTGGTTCAAAAGCAGCGCCAGCAGCACTTCCTGGGCCCGGCGTTGCAATAGGCCCGGATCGCCCTCGGGCGGCTTGTCATGGGCCGGATAGGCCGCGCCGCCGCGCA
>DATEQI010000029.1:0-13509 GCA_035272805.1 Alphaproteobacteria bacterium
TCGACGAAGACGACGCAATAAAGCCGCCGGCCGATCGGCCCGTAGCCGATCCGGCGCGCCTCGCCGTAATCGGCCCGGCTGTCGAGCTTGGCCAGGACACGGTTCCAGTCGAGCCGGGCCGCAGCACCCAGCGGAATCCCGTGCTTCGCGCGGTTGGTCGCGTCTTTCGCCGGATCGAAAGCGATCCTCAGCGGAATTTATGTATGCACAACAAATCCGCTTGTCAAGGTAGGATTACCTCCGGCCTGTCCGGTGGGAAAATTCGATGCCGTCGTTCTCAAGGGAAAGAGAGATCGGCGGCTGCACCACATCGCGGTGCTCAGCCGAGCGCCGCGTCCGGCACCGGTGCCGCTTTCGGCAAGGTTAGGACGGGGACTCCTGCGCCTCTGCTTCGCCCAGGCGCCCGAGCTCCTGGCCCTCGCCATGGAGCGCCTCAAGCGCCTGCTCGGCTGAGAAGCCACGCTTGACAGGCCTGCTTCGACGTACATATATCTGTACCGAAACCGGCGAGGGATGCCATGAACCATGCTTCTTACACCGACTTCCGGCAGCGCCTCGCCAATTACATGGACGAGGTCTGGAACAGCCGCGCGCCGCTCCGCGTCACGCGGCAGAACGCACGCTCGGTCGTCGTGCTCTCCGAAGACGAATACGAGGCCATGGTAGAAACGTTGCACCTCCTGCGGAGCCCTGCGAATGCCGAGCGGCTGCTCCGCTCCGTTAAAGACGCCGACGGAGGCCGAATGAGCGAGCGTGAGGTGATGGATACGGCTGCCCGCGCGGAATGAGGCTGCTATGGACCGATCAGGCGTGGGAAGACTACATCTATTGGCAAGAGACGGATCGGAACGTTCTGCGGCGCATCAACGAGCTCGTCAAGGACGCTCGCCGCCACCCCTTTCAAGGAATCGGGAAACCTGAGCCGTTGAAAGGCGCCCTTTCCGGCTGGTGGTCGCGTCGGATGACAGGCGATCATCGCCTCGTCTATCGCGCCAGCGGCAAGGGCGATGCCCAGCAACTCGAAATCGCCTCCTGCCGCTATCATTATTGATCGACGCGCCAATTGACTCAGCCAAGCTTCGCCCCTGGTTCAATCTTTGGGTGCGGACCGCGGGCGGCCGTGGAGAGGCTTCAGCCGCGCGAACTCGGCATCCGTCAACTCATAGGTATCGCGATCTGCCGCAATACCGGCATTGATGGCGGCTTCCTCAGCCTCCGTCGGTCGAACCAATTTGCGCTTCATCGCGGTCGATCTCTAAAATCTGCTTGTCAAGCGCCTGCTCGGCTGAGGCGCGCCGCGTCCGAGCTGTCGCCGAAGCGCTGGGCGGCGAGCTTCACGCATTCCGCGAAGGCGTCGAGGTTGGTGAAGCGCTCCTTGGCCGGAACAGCCTTGCGCACGATCGTAACGCCGCTCTCGATCACCGCGCTCTCAAGCATGAGGTTGTCGACCATGTCGAAGTTCTCGATGCTCATGCCGCTCGGGTCGAAAAAGGCCTTGCCCCTGGCGACGACCTCCCTTGGCCCGAGGAAGGCCTTGGTTCTCTCGAAAAAACCGTCAGCCACGTTCGTATAGCCGAGCACGGGGCGGCCGAGTGCACGCATGAAGCCCATCTCGAAGGCCGTGCCCACATCCATGCTCGGCCCGCGGAAAGGCGTCATGTTGGCGATCGCGAGATCGCAAGACTCCATTAACGCCTTGTTCGCCTTGTAGATGCGAAACCCGGCCTTGGCCGGCGCCGAGCCCGAGAGGGCGAGCTCAGCGTCCAATGGAAAGGCGCCTTCGAGTCCATGTGCCGCGCAGATCGCCTTCTTGCGTCCTCCCATCCCAATGGGGTCCGGAAGGAACACGTCGGGGCCGGCGAGATAGACGCGAAGCACGCGGACGGGCCTCCTCCGTTGGAAAATCTCTTTGCTAGCACAAGGAAGATAGACCACTCGCTGGTTCGAGGAAAGGTCGCTCGCGTGAGCGGCACCACGAAGCCAATCCGGGCTACGCCGAAAACCTCTTCCCAGGGTACAATTTATGATAGAATTCAAAGAAGTACACACTACTATACGTGCGGTTAAAGGCCTCCGATAGCGGCAAGGCGCATCTCGCGAGGAAATCATGTGTTTCAAGCTGGGTATCGAAAGCGTCAAGGATGGGTTAATAGCGGCAGCTCCCTTTATTACGTTGGTTGTCCTTTGGGCAACCATTCGTATGACAAGGGCGCTGAAGAGAACCGATCTTCTCGTTTCATTCGGTCAGCGTTTCAACGAGCTCATGACGATGCGGCACGAGCTCAATAAGCGTGTCACTGAGCTGATGAATCTTGCGGGCAACGCCAAGGGCCTGGCTAGCGTTTCCCTAGAGGCCGATGCACTCAATTACTACAAACGGCACTTCGATCTCCAGTTCAATGAATTCTACGCATTCAGAAAGGGATTGCTGGAGAGGGAGATATTCACGCTGTGGATGAGGTCGTGCGCGCTCCAATACGAACGCGATAAAATCGGCGATACCAAATATGAGCAGGGCTGGAAGTCCTGGCTGGACGAATGGCACCTTGGGATGGAGGACGAATTCACCAAGTTTATGAGCAAGGTTCATGACTGTAAGGGCGATGCACAACGCGTGAGAAAAATCGTGAAAGAGTACTGGCCTTGGTGGCAATGGGTGTTCTGAAGCCCTGAGGCGGGGGCGCCTGAGCGCGGCATCAGGCGAAGCCGGGTAAGGTAGCCGGTACTGTGCACTCTGGAATTTTGGTCGTTCGCCAAAGCTCCGAGTCCGTTCTGACAGAGGAAGACGCGGTTCAATCGACGCGACCTTGCCCCGCCTCGGCGAGGAGCCAATCGCGGAAGGCGCACACCTTGGGGCGCTCGAGCGCCTTTGGCGGGCAGACGATGTAATAGGCGAGCGGCACCTTGAGCTCGAGCTCGAAGGGCTTGACCAGGCGCCCGGTAGCGAGGTCCTCCGCGATCAAGGCCGTGCGTCCGATCGCCACCCCTTCGCCGTTGATCGCCGCCTGCAGCACCATGCTCGAATGGCTGAAGATCGGCCCGCGCGAGGAATCCACACCCTCCACGCCGGCGGCCTTGAGCCATTCGCGCCAGCCGATCGCGGTGGCCTCGCCGAGATTGTCCTGGCGCAGCGCGTCCTCCTCGTGGAGCAGCGTGTGGTGCTTGAGGTCCGCGGGCTTGCTGAGAGGGTGGGGCCCGCGCCGCAGCGCCGGGCTGCATACCGGCACGTAGTCGTCGGTGATGAGGCGCTCGACCATGAGCCCTGCATAGCGGCCGCGGCCGTAACGGATGGCGAGGTCGACGTTGTCGCGCGCGAAATCGACGAGCTGGTCATTGGCCTGGAGCCGCACGTCGATCTCCGGACGAAGCGCGCGGAAGCGCACGAGGCGCGGCATCAGCCATTTGTTGGTGAAGGAATAGGTCGTGCTGACGGTGAGCCCGCCCTTCTCCTCGCGCGCGCGCAGCCGCTCGCTCGCCTCCTTGAGCCGCTCGAGCAGCTCGCGCACGGTCCCGGCATAGGCCTGGCCCTCGTCGGTCAAGCGCAGCGCGCGGTTGAGCCGGCGGAAGAGCTTGACCCCGAGCGCCTCCTCGAGCGCCTTCACTTGCCGGCTCACGGCGCCATGGGTGACGTTGAGCTCGAGTGCCGCCTTGGTGAAGCTCAAGTGCCGGGCCGCCGCCTCGAAGTCGGGGAGTGCCTTCAAGGGGGGCAGTCGGGGCGCCATTGCCCTTTCCTTTCACGTGACTTTAGCTCACGTATCATAAGAGAACAAATCGGTTGTCGGCAAGGGGAAAACATCTTAATTCTCGCCTCAAGAGAACGGCTCAAGCAACGGCGGATGGGTTTGGCCCCTCCCCTTATTTGTGAGGAAATTGACGATGACCGCGATGCAAATGGAGGCCTGCCGCGCAGGTGCCGCTGGCGAGGGTTCGGCCCTGCGGGCGAGGGGCGCAAGAGCGGCCCCGGCGTGGCAAAAGCTTGGGGCGGCGCTCGGCGAGGTGGGGCGACGCTTCGATGAATGGCAGCGACGCGCGCGCTCGCGGCACGAGCTCATGGCGCTTGGCGACGACGTGCTCAAGGACATGGGGCTCGGCCGCAGCGAGGCCTATCGGGAATACAGCAAGCCCTTCTGGCGCGGCTGAGGCGGCGAGAGAGCGCTCGCGAGGTCCCGCCCGCGAGAAATCCGTTGCGGGAGCTCGCGGCGGCACGCATCATCGCCCTCCATCCGGCGAGCGGGGGCGGCGTCATGATCGTGGTGATCTTCGAGGTGATCCCCAACGAGGGCCGCGCGCACGAGTATTTCGATCTCGCGCAGGAGCTTGCCCCCGAGCTCGATAAGATCGACGGCTTCATTTCGGTCGAGCGCTTCGAGAGCCTTGCCGACAAGGGCAAATATCTTTCGCTCTCGACCTGGCGCGACGAGGCGGCGGCCGAGGCGTGGTATCGTCACGCGGGCCACCGAAAGGCGCAGGCAAAGGGCAAAGAGCGCATCTTCAAGGATTTCCGCATCCGCGTCGCCGCCGTGCTGCGCGATTACGACCTGGCGTCGCGGCGCATAAAGCCGGTGCCAACGGACGCCGAGACGCCCGCGGCGCAGTAATTCGGCTGCAGGGGAAAGCCTTAACTTAAGAGGGTGCTCAGGCTGCAAAAAGGACGCGAAGTTGGGTCTCAGTCCTCGGCGTAGCGCTCGCGTCTTCCGCGCTGACTTTTTATCCAGTGTCCTGGTTCTGAAATTCACCGCTTCAGGAAAACACTTGTCATTGCGAGGCGCCCGAAGGGCAACGAAGCAATCCAGAGAGAATTTCGCACCACGCGCGCTGGATTGCTTCGCTGCGCTCGCAATGACGGTTATCTCCGGGTGGGACGAGCTTCCGAACCGCGACACTAGAGCAAGTTCCGATTGCATTGGCGCGGTGCGTGCTTCGAGACGCGGTGCTTCGCACCGCTCCTCAGCATGAGGTGGGTTCATGATTGCACAAAGAACCTCCTCAGCCTGAGGAGCGCCCGAAGGGCGCGACAAGGCCGCGCCGATTCCATCCAGCCGGAACTTGCTCGAGCCCCGCCACTCAGCTCCGCCCCATCGTCAGCACGAGCTTGCCGGTGATCTTGCGCTCCATCATGAGGCTGAGCGCCTCCGCCGCTCGCTCGAGCGGGAAGGTGCGCGAGACGAAGGGCTTGAGCTGGCCTTGCTCGTACATGCGGAAGAGCTCGCTGAAGCCGGCGCGCGCAAGGGCCGGATCGCGGCGCGCGGTCGCACCCCACAAGACGCCGATCACCGAGCAGCTCTTCATGAGCACGTAGTTCGCGGGCACGGAGGGAATTCGTCCCGAGGCGAAGCCGATGACGATGATGCGGCCTTCCCACGCGAGCGAGCGCAGCGCCGCGTCGAAGGCATCGCCGCCGACCGGGTCGTAGACGACGTCGGCCCCCTTGCCGTGCGTGAGCGTCTTGACCCGCTCGCGCAAATCCTCCGTCGTGTAGTTGATGGCGTGGTCGGCACCGTGTTGTCGGGCGACCTCGAGCTTCTCGGGCGAGCTTGCCGTCGCGATGACGGTGGCACCCATCGCCTTGCCGACCTCGACCGCGGTCAAGCCCACGCCGCCCGAGGCGCCGTTGACGAGGAGCGTCTCGCCCGCCCTGAGCTTGGCCCGGTACGCGAGCGCCAATTGCGCGGTGCCGTAGGCGACGGGAAAGCCGGCCGCGGTTAGGAGGTCCATCTTGGCCGGAATGCGCATCGCGTGCGCCTCGGGCACCACCGCCTCCTCGGCGTAGCCGCCATGTCCCATGTAGGCCAGGATGCGGTCGCCCACCTTGAGCTCTCTCACGCCGGCGCCGAGCTCGCTCACGATGCCCGCGGCCTCGAGACCGGGGACGAAGGGGAAGGGCGGCTTCTCCTGGTACTTGCCCGCGATCATCAGGGTGTCGGCGAAGTTGATTCCGGCGCCATGGACGGTAAAGCGCACCTGTCCGGGAGCGAGCGCCGGCGCTGCCGTCTCCTCATACGTGAGCGTGGCGGGACCTCCCCAGGCCTTGCACAGGATGGCGCGCATGCAGCTTTCTCCTCTCCTCACTTCTCGCCCTCGACGAGCCAGCCTTCCGCCGCGCGCATCTCGCCGACCTCGATCGAGTTCCAATTCCGTAAGATCGGCCGGCAGAGCGGGGCGAGCGCCGTCCAGCTGGCGTCGTCGAGTGCGCCCAAATAGCGCAAAATGGCCGCCGCCGCCACTTCCGCCGCGCGCGCGGCTCCGTCGTCGATCTTGAGCGCCACCCCGAGCCCGAGATCGGGGACGGCGGCGCAATAGACGCCCTCGGCGCCCCCCTTGAGCAGAATGCGTCCAGCGCTCCTCTCCATCACAACGGTGCCGAAGCGCCCGCTGCCCGACACCATGTCCGGCCGCGCCGCGACCGCCGCGAGCACGCGCTTGGCGGCAGCGCGGCGCTCGGCTGCGAGCCCCTCTTGCGTGGCAAGCCGCGCCATGCCGAGGGCGATCGCGCGGATGGGCATGGCAAGCGTGGGGATACTGCAGCCGTCCGTCGCGCGCGGCGCCTTTGCCAACTCGACGCCGCACATCTCGCCGACCGTCCTGATCCAGCGCTGCTGGGCCGGGTGGTCGAAGAGGATATAGCCGCGCGTCGGCTCGCCCAAATGGCGCGCGGCGCTGAGCATGCCCGAATGCTTGCCCGAGCAATTGTTGTGCGCCGCCGTCGGCGCCTTGCCGGCGCGCCAGAGCGCCTCGTTCGCCGCGAGCGAATAGGGCGCGTGCGCGCCGCACTCGAGATCCGCAACGCCGAGGCCGATGCGCGCGAGCCAGCCGACGACCGCGTCGACATGCTTGGGCTCGCCGCTGTGCGACGCGCTGGCGAGTGCGAGCTCGGCATCGCCGAGCTCATAGGCCTCGGCCGCACCGCTCTCGATCACGGCAAGCGCCTGCAGCGGCTTGATCGCCGAGCGGGGAAAGACCAGGCGCTCGATGTCTCCCCACGCCGCGGCGAGCTTGCCGCGGCCGTCGACCACGGCGGCGGCACCTCGGTGCCGGCTCTCGACGGCGGGACCGCGCGTGAGCTCGACCAAGACGGGATTTGCGCCGGGCGAGGCGGCGCTACGTGCGGGAGGGGAAGCTGGCATCGGCGGAAATCCTGGCTTTTCGGTCAAACACCTTGCCTTGCCGCGGCTTGCGGTGCAAGGTGCGAGCCATGCGCGGCTATTTCGGAATCGGCGTCGAGGGCATCAGCAAGTCCATGAATCTGGGCAGCCTTTGGCGCACGGCCCATGCCTTCGGCGCGGCCTTCGTCTTCACCATCGGCGCCAATTATGAGCGCGCCCAAGGGGAGCGCGCGGACACCTCCAAGAGCTCGGGCCAAGTGCCCCTTTACGAGTTTGCCGGCCTCGACTCGTTCCGCCTGCCGCGCGGCTGCAGCCTCGTCGGCATCGAGATCCTCGAAAGTGCGGCCGAGCTGCCGAGCTTTCCCCATCCGCGCCAGGCGGCTTATGTGCTCGGTCCCGAGCGCGGCGGGCTCAGCCCCGAGCTCCTCGCCCGTTGCGCGCAGGTCGTCAAAATTCCGACTAAATTTTCCGTGAATCTGGCGCTCGCCGGTGCGATTGTCATGTATGACCGCTTGCTCTGTCTCGGCCGCTTCGCGGAGCGGCCGCTCGTTGCGGGCCAAGCGGCAGCCCCTCTGCCGGAACCCGTGTTCGGGCCGCCGATCCGAAGGCGCAAGGCGGCCGCGGCCTCTTGAGGCGGGCGGCAGCACTCGCGCACCTATCGCAATGATCATCAATGGAAGACGCCCATGAAAAAAATCGTCGCCCTCGCCCTCGCTCTCCCTTGCGGCCTCGCTTGCGGTCTCTATGGAATTTCCGCTTATGCCCAGCAGAAGCCCGCAGCACCGCCGCAGAAAACGCAAGCGCCGCAGAAGGCCACGGTGATCGGCACCTACGCGGATTGGCAGGCGCTCACCTATAAGCAGGGCAATGTCGAGACCTGCTACGTCGCGAGCTTTCCCAAGAAGTCCGAAGGGCGCCAGGTCAAGCTCGGCGACGCCAATATCCTCGTCACCCATTGGCCGTCGCAGAAGACCTACGGCGTGATCAGCGTGACGGGCGGCTTCGACTACAAGAAGGACAGCAGCGTCGAGCTCGTCGTCGGCGACGAGAAGTTCACGCTCTTCACGCAAGGACCGCGCGGCTGGGCGCAGGACGGAGACGACGCCAAGATCGTCAAGGCCTTGAAGGCGGGCAAGGAGACCATCGCCGCGGGTATGACCGCCAGCGGCACCAGGACCAAGGATAGCTACTCCCTCGAGGGCTTCACCAAGGCCTATGAGGAGGCGAGCAAGGCCTGCGGCGTCAAAGGCTAAAGCGCCCATTTATCGGGGCCCCCGCAGCTCCTATATAAAGGCCCTCATCGTCTCTCGAGGAGCCTTGCGTGCCGTGGAGAGCGCTCTCGCGACCAAGGGCAAGAAGAACCTGATCGGCCTCAGCCGCGCCGAGCTCGAAGCCGAGCTCGCCGGGCTCGGCGTCGAGCGCTTCCGCGCGCGCCAGCTCTGGCAGTGGATCTATCACCGCGGTGCGCAGAGCTTCGCGGCGATGTCCCCGCTCTCGGGCCGGCTCAGGGGCGAGCTCGCCGAGCGCTATACGCTCGCGCGGGCGGAGCCGGCGCGCGACCAGCAATCGCTCGACGGCACGCGCAAGTGGCTCCTGAAGCTCGCCGACGGGAACCTGATCGAGACCGTGCATATCCCGGAGAAGGACCGCGGCGCGCTCTGCGTCTCCTCCCAGGTCGGCTGCACGCTCACCTGCAAGTTCTGCCACACCGGCACCCAGAGGCTCGTGCGCAACCTCGAGGCCGGCGAGATCGTGGGCCAGCTCATGCTGGCGCGCGACGCGATCGGCGAATGGCCGTCGCCCGAGGACGGCCGCATGATCTCCAACATCGTGCTGATGGGGATGGGCGAGCCGCTCTACAACTACGAGAACGTCGCCAAGGCATTGCGCATCGTGATGGACCCCGAGGGCATCGCGATCTCGCGCCGGCGCATCACGCTGTCGACCTCGGGCGTGGTGCCGCAGATCCGCCGCACGGGCGAGGAGCTGCGCGTCAACCTCGCGGTCTCCCTCCACGCCGTGCGCGACGAGCTGCGCGACGCGATCGTGCCGCTCAACAAGAAGTACCCGATCGCCGAGCTCATCGCCGCCTGCCGCGACTACGCGCTCCTCAATCCCAGCCGGCGCATCACCTTCGAGTACGTCATGCTCAAGGGTATCAACGACAGTGCCGCCGACGCCAAAGAGCTCCTGCGCCTCATCCGCGGCATCCCGGCCAAGGTCAATCTCATTCCCTTCAACCCGTGGCCGGGGGCGCCCTTCGAATGCTCGGACGAGCGCGCGATCCGCGCCTTCGCCGATATCGTGATGAACGCCGGCTATCATGCGCCCGTGCGCACGCCGCGCGGGCGCGACATCCTCGCCGCTTGCGGCCAGCTCAAGTCCGACAGCTTGCGCCGGCGCGCGGGCGCAAGGGCGCAGCCGGCGGCGATGCCGTGACATCGGCCTGTTGCAGAAATTCACGACATCAGGCAAACGCTCGTCATTGCGAGGCGCCCGAAGGGGGCCGAAGCAATCCAGAATGGGCTTCGCACGAGGCGCCCTGCCCCGGCGTACGCCGGGGTTCGCTGCGCTCGCAATGACGGCTTTCTAATTAGGCGTGCTCCCACACGTCGATGGCAAGCAGCGGACGCTCGCCAAGGGCGATCGGCGTGTCCGCAAGGCTTGCCCGCAGGCCTGATTTCCCTATACTGCCGCGTCCCTGCGCCCTTCCAGCGGAGCCGACCATGGCGAAAGACGTGAAGAAGGTCGTGCTCGCCTACTCTGGCGGGCTCGACACCTCGATCATCCTGCGCTGGCTGCAAGACACCTACCGCTGCGAGGTGGTGACCTTCACCGCCGAGCTGGGCCAGGGCGAGAGTCTCGAGCCCGCGCGAGAGAAGGCGAAGCTCCTCGGCATCAAGCAGATCTTCATCGAGGACGTGCGCGAGGAGTTCGTGCGCGACTTCGTCTTTCCGCTCTACCGCGCCAACGCGCTTTACGAGGGGGCCTACCTGCTCGGCACCTCGATCGCGCGTCCGCTCATCGCCAAGCGCCAGATCGCGATCGCGGAGAAGGTGGGGGCCGACGCGGTCGCGCACGGCGCCACGGGCAAGGGCAACGATCAGGTGCGCTTCGAGCTCGCCTATTACGCGCTCAAGCCCGACATCAGGGTCATCGCACCCTGGCGCGAGTGGGACCTCACCTCGCGCGCGAGCCTCATCGAGTATGCCGAGAAGCATCAGATCCCGATCCCGCGCGACAAGCGCGGCGAGGCGCCTTTCTCGGTGGACGCCAACCTGCTGCACATCTCGGCCGAGGGCAAGGTGCTCGAGGACCCCTGGCACGAGCCCGAGGAGTTCGTCTACAGCCGCACCGTCGCCCCCGAGGCGGCACCCGATGAGCCGGAATATGTCGAGGTCGAGTTCGCCAAGGGCGATCCGTGCGCGGTGAACGGCGAGCGCCTCTCGCCGGCAGCCCTTCTGCAAAGGCTCAACGAGCTCGGCGGCAAGCACGGGGTCGGGCGCCTCGACCTCGTGGAGAATCGCTTCGTCGGCATGAAGTCGCGCGGCATCTACGAGACGCCGGGCGGCACCATCCTCCAGGCGGCGCACCGCGGCATCGAGAGCATCACCCTTGACCGCGGTGCGGCGCACTTGAAGGACGAGCTCATGCCGCGCTACGCCGAGCTCGTCTACAACGGCTTCTGGTTCTCGCCCGAGCGCGAGATGCTCCAGGCTCTGATCGACAGGAGCCAGGAGAACGTGGACGGCACGGTGCGGCTCAAGCTCTACAAGGGCCACGTGCGCGTGGTCGGACGCAAGTCGCCGAAGTCGCTCTACAGCCTCGCCCACGTCACCTTCGAGGAGGATCAGGTCTACGACCAGGCGGACGCCGAGGGCTTCATCAAATTGAACGCGCTCCGCCTGCGCCTCTTGAAGAAGCTGCGGGGGTGAGCAAACGTCATTTCGGGGCGTGTGCGCGGATTTCCGCCGCCATCGCCTCGCTATAGTTCGCATGTCTCCCTGCGATGTGGCACCAGAAGGCAACTGGCCGATAATATATCCGACGCCCCGCGATTAAATCTTCATCCAGGTAGCTCCGCGTGCAGATGACGGCATCCTTGAGAGATTCGTGACGTCGCATGAAGAAGCGAAGCGAGCGATTTTCGCCGCGCTGAGTCCTAACCCTATCGGACCACTTGATTTCAATCGCTCTTTCTGGCGTCTGAGTTGCGCTGTTCAGAATCACAAAATCCACTTCGCCATTTTTCCATCGGGCATAATGGATATTCTCTGCGAAGCTAAGCTGGCTGACGAAGGCAGTTTCTGCCATGCGTCCCATCGCATCATCGTCCGCATCGATGGGGCCGAAGAGCGCCGATCTCACGCACGGGTTGGTCAAGTAGACCTTGAAATGCGATGCACGCTTGAATCTCCGTGCATTCTCATCGATGCGATGCACCCGGCGTATGAGGAACGCCGCCTCCAGGTATTCGATATACCGGGAAAGCGTGTTCTTCGCGATGCCAGCGCGAGACGCGAGGTCACTTATGCTGATTTCGCTTCCAGTGTTGTATGCGAGCGTTGTGAACAGGCGGTTCAGGTCCTGCGTGTCTTGGATACCATAGAGATTGGGCAGATCCTTCAGGAGGACCTTGTCGATGATGTCCGCTCCAACGTGTTGGTGGAGATGCTGTTGAATTAACTCCGAGAAGACTGCTTCCGGAAATCCGCCGAAATTCAAGTATGCGAGGAACTCCGCGTTCAATAAATCGATGTCAAGTTTTGTAAGATCCGAAGGCACGGGATTTGCGCGCTCAGTGGAGCCGCGAAAATCCGTGAATTCTGCGAAGGTCAGGGGCGGCAGCAGGAGGTCGGTGAAGCGCCCGGCGCCCGATTCTCGGCTTTTCAGTCGAAGCGCTGCAGCAGCGGAACCTGAGGCGGCGAAGCGGATCGCCGGAAAGGAATCGACGAGCGACTTAAGGTGAATCTCCCATCCTTTATGGTACTGAATTTCGTCGAAAAAAACGTAAACACGCTTGGTCCGCTCATGATCATGCAGTTCCTGGAATAATCGAAGGAGCTGATCGAGCCTCCAACCGAAGTAAACCGGCGTGTCAACGGAGACATACAAGATCTCGCTTGGCTTGGTTCCGGCATTAATGAGCCTTTGGATAGTCTGAAGAATCATCACGGTCTTACCGACGCGGCGCGGCCCCAGCAAAAGGATCGCCCGATTGATGCTGGTACTTGTGACGAGCGAGACGAAGGTGTGCAAATAATCGCGTTCGGGCCAATTGCGCAGCGCTTGGTCAATCGCCCCGCCCTCCCACCAGGGATTGTCGAAGGCGAGGCGCTTTTTCACTTCAATTTCAGTTACTTCGCGCATGTTATACCAATAAGATCAATGGATTGATCTTATAATATCTGCGTTCCTATTTAAGATCAAGCGATTGATCTTAACCGACGCCACGCGTGCAAGCTGCTGAAATCACACAGAGAATCGGCCTTCCGTGCGCGCCACGCCGCGTCGGCTCAGGCGCCAAGCGGGCTCACGCCGATAACATAGCGGTGGCCATGGAGGAGGGCGTAGTAGAGGAGGACGCCGGCGGCGAGGCGGCTGTAGCCGATCTCGCGCAGCGAGAAGCGGGCGCGGCCTTGCGCGATGGCGACGAAGGGGAAGAAGGAAGTGGCCGCCGCGAAGCGCTGCCAGGGAGCACCCGCCGCGACGACCTTGCGCCGGTCCTGCGCCCACGAGCCGGCAAGGGCCAAAAGCGCCGTCCCGCCCGTGAGGATGACGGTTGCCGCCTCGCCGTTCATGATCAGGTGGCCGAGCGCCCACAGCCCGATGCCCCAATTCATCGGGTGACGCGTGACGGCGAGGATGCCGCTGCCGACCTCGCGGCGCGCGAGGAGCGCCTCGCGGCCCACGAGCGAGGGATTGGGTGCCGCTAGTCCGCAGACGAGGAGAATCGAGGCCGGCAGCATGAGGAGGATGAGCGGCCAGCGCATCCATTCGGCCTTGCCCCAAAGCTCGCTCCGCGGTGCCGCCCCGTAGGCGAAGAGCATCCACGCGAAGGCGGCACCCACCAGGAGCGCATAGAGGGCGAGGAAACCCCTCTCGCCGAGGGCCTTGCGCAAGGGCGCCCTGAGCGCGTGGGAGAGCAGAAAATGCCCGCCCACGAAGAGGGTCGTGGCGAGCGCCAATGCCGCGATCGAGCCGATCATCTTGCCCTCCTAGACGCCGTGCCCCACGCTCCCCCTGCAGTTCATGCACACATTTCAAGGATGCTTGCAGTACCGTCGTGGGTCCTTCGAGACGCGCCCCTTCGGGACGCTCCTCAGGATGAGTCAAATTTGCGTGTGGCAGAAAGATTTAACCTCTTCCTGAGGAGCGTCGCACTTGCGACGCGTCTCGAAGGACG
>DATEQI010000030.1:0-18812 GCA_035272805.1 Alphaproteobacteria bacterium
ACGCTCGAGGAGCAGCAGGCCGCCGCCGCGGTCGGCCAGATCGGGCTGGCGCACGCCTATCAGGAGAGCTTCGCGCGCCACGGCTGCGTGATCTCGCAAATCCTCCTCACGCTGCGCGACACCGAGGAGTGGCGCCAGCACTTGAACGCGCGCAATACGCTCGCGGCCCTCCTGCGCCTCGGTGCCGTCCCCGTCATCAACGAGAACGACACGGTGGCGACCGAGGAGATCCGCTTCGGCGACAACGACCGTCTCGCCGCGCGCGTGGCCCAGATGGCGAGTGCCGATACGCTGATCCTGCTTTCCGACATCGACGGCCTCTATACCGCCGATCCGAAGCACCACAAGACGGCCAGGCACATTCCGATCGTGCGCGAGCTCTCGCCCGAGATCGAGGCGATGGCGGCAGCCGCGCGCCCCGGCTACAGCTCGGGCGGCATGCCGACCAAGCTCGCCGCCGCCAAGATCGCCATGAGTGCGGGCTGCCGCATGGTGATCGCCAGGGGCGAGCCGCTCCATCCCCTCGCTGCCCTCGAGCAGGGTGCGGCCTGCACCTGGTTCCTGCCCCAGACGAGCCCCCTGACCGCGCGCCGCCAGCTCATCGCGACGGCGCTCAAGCCCACGGGCTCGGTCGTGGTCGATGCCGGTGCGGCGACGGCGCTCCGGGCCAACAAGAGCCTGCTCCCCGCAGGCGTCGTCGCGGTCGTCGGCAGTTTCGAGCGCGGCGACGCCATCCTCGTCTCTGATCGCGAGGGCCGCGAGATCGCGCGCGGGCTCTCGGCCTACGGAGCCGCCGATGCGCGCCGCATCATGGGCCACCAGAGCCGCGAGATCGAGGCGCTCTTGGGCTATCGCGGACGCGAGGAGCTCATCCACCGCGACGATCTGGTGCTGAGCTGAAGGTATCCGTGCATCCCTCGCCCGCTCCAGTTTCATTGCCGGTCCCTGGCATTCCGCGCGTTTCTGGGATAATTTTACACCTCTCCCTGGCTGAGGGAGGGAGGCGTCATATTTTGCGTCTTGCGCAAAGGATCTAGCCCGTGAGTGCCGTCGAGCCGATCGAGCGTCGTGACATCCATGCCCTCATGCAGGGGATCGGCGCGCGCGCGCGCGCGGCAGCACTCGAGCTCGCGCGCACGCCGGCCGCACTCAAGGAGAAGGCGCTCAGCGCCGCCGCCGCCGCGGTGCGCCGGAACAGGGCCGCGATTCTCGCGGCGAACGCGCGCGATCTCGCGGAGGCGAGGAGCAAGGACACGAAAGCGGCCTTGCTCGACCGGCTTATGCTCGACGAGGCAAGGCTCGAGGCGATCGCGGGCGGGCTTGAGAGCGTCGCGCTCCTCCCCGATCCCGTGGGCCAGGTGATCGCCGCCTGGGACCGGCCCAACGGCCTCCATATCGAGCGCGTGCGCACGCCCCTTGGCGTGATCGGCATCATCTACGAGGCGCGGCCGAACGTGACGGCGGACGCGGCCGGGCTTTCGCTCAAGGCGGGCAACGCCGCGATCCTGCGCTGCGGTGCCGAGAGCTTCCACTCCTCGACCGCACTTGCCGATTGCCTGGGCGAAGGCTTGCGCGCGGCCGGCATCCCCGAGGCGGCGATCCAGTTGGTACCCACGCGCGAGCGCGCGGCGGTGGGCGAGATGCTCGCCATGAGCGGCCTCATCGACGTGATCGTGCCGCGCGGCGGCAAGTCCCTCATCGAGCGGGTCCAGCGCGAGAGCCGCATCCCGGTGCTCGCCCATCTCGAGGGCAACTGCCACGTCTACGTGCATGCCTCGGCCGAGCTCGAGATGGCGCGCCGGATCATCTTAAACGCCAAGATGCGGCGGACGGGCGTGTGCGGCGCCGCCGAGAGCCTGGTGATCGACCGCGCCGTCGCCAAGAGCCACTTGCCCGCCATCGCCGCGGCGCTCAACGCGGCCGGCTGCGAGATCCGCGGCGACGCCGAGGCGCGCGCCGTCGTGAGCTCGATCCGCCCTGCCGACGAGGCCGACTGGTCGACCGAGTATCTGGACGCGATCATCTCGGTCAAGGTGACGGCCGGCCTCGAGGAGGCGATCGCCCACATCAACCGCTACGGCTCGCACCACACGGATGCCATCATCGCAGCGGACGCGGCGGCGGCCGAGCGCTTCCTGAACGAGGTCGACAGCGCGATCGTGCTGCACAACGCCTCGACCCAGTTCGCCGACGGCGGCGAGTTCGGCATGGGGGCCGAGATCGGCATTGCCACGGGCCGGCTCCACGCGCGCGGGCCGGTGGGTGCGGAGCAGCTCACCAGCTTCAAATACGTGGTCCGCGGCTCGGGGCAGGTTCGCCCCTGAGCGAGAAACTTCCCCGCCCCAAGGCCGGCCCCGCGCACGTGCTTCGCCCGCATCTGGCGGCCGACTTCGGCCGCCGCCGGATCGGCCTTCTGGGCGGCTCCTTCAACCCCGCGCACGGGGGCCATCGCCACATCAGCCTGATTGCGCTCAAGCGCTTGAAGCTGCAGGAAATCTGGTGGCTCGTCTCGCCCCAGAACCCGCTCAAGCCGAGCGCCGGCATGGCGCCCTTTGTCGAGCGCTTCCAGAGCGCTGTCGCGGCGGCACACCACCCTCGCATCAAGGTCAGCGACCTCGAAGTGCGCCTCGGCACGCGCTTTACCGCCGACACCATCGCCGCCCTCAAGCAGCGCTTTCCGCGGCTCAAATTCGTCTGGCTCATGGGGGCCGACAATCTGCGGCAAATCTCCGGCTGGCAGCATTGGCCGAAAATCTTCACGGAACTGTCCATTGCAGTTTTCGACCGCCCCACTTATTCTTCTAAGGCGTTGGCAGGAAAGGCCGCGCGCCGTTTTTGGCGTTTCCGCGTGCGGCCACGTCAAGCCAAGCGGATCGCCGAGCTGAGACCGCCGGCATGGGTATTTCTCCATATCCCCCTGCACCGGGCCTCGGCGAGCGCGATCCGGGCGGCACGCGGCGTTCGCCCTCGCGAACCTAACGAAAGGAGAGCACAACCATAGCACGACGCCAGAGAAAGCCGTCCACTCCCGCTGAGGCGCTTTGCCGGCTCATCGAGCGCTCGCTCGAGGACGACAAGGCCATCGACCCGGTGATCATCAGCCTCGAGCACAAGTCGACGATCGCCGACTTCATGATGGTCGCAAGCGGCACGTCGCAGCGGCAGGTGGGCGCAATGGCCGAGCATCTCATGGAGAAGCTCAAGGCCGCCGGAATCAGGACGGCACATGTCGAGGGCAGCAAACAAGGCGATTGGGTGCTGATCGACGCCGGCGATGTGATCGTCCATCTCTTCCGCCCCGAGATCAGGACGCTCTACAACCTCGAAAAGATGTGGGGACGAGCGCTCCGCGGATCCGAGCATGCCGTAGAGCTGATCGCCTGAGCGTGAGGCAGCCGGCCGCGGGCCGCCCGCGGCAGGCGTCGTGGGTGCGACGCTTGCAGCGCTGGAGCACGTCCCGGTTAGGTGGAACCGCCTCTCTCGTCACCCCCGCGCAAGCGGGGGTCCAAAGCGCTGGATTCCCGCTTCCGCGGGAATGACGATCGGAGCGACGTAAGCTGGGGTGCCATGCGTATTCTTCTGGCCGCCGTCGGCCGCGCACGCAACGGCGTCGAGCGCCGCCTCTACGAGCATTACGCGGCCCGCCTCGCCTGGCCGCTCCGCCTCAAGGAGATCGAGCTCGGCCGCACGCTCCCACCGGCCCAGCAGAAGCTCAAGGAGGGCGAGCTCCTGCTCGCAGCCGTGCCCAAGGGTGCCAAGCTCATGGCGCTTGACGCGCGCGGCGAGCTCTTGACGAGCGAGGCCTTCGCGGCACGTCTCGGCGGCTGGCAGGACGCAGGTGTGGGCGAGCTCGCCTGCCTCATCGGCGGCTCCCACGGGCTCGCTGATTCCGCCCTTGCCCGCGCCGATCTCGTCTTGGCGCTCGGACGCGTGACCTGGCCCCATCTTCTCGTGCGCGGGCTCCTGGCCGAGCAGCTCTACCGCGCGCAACAGATTCTGGCGGGCCACCCTTATCACCGGGGTTGAGGCCCTTTAGCCCCTCTCCCGCAAGCGGGCGAGGGAATTCTTCCTGTTCGCCGGCACTCCCTTGCCCTATATAGACGCCATGAGCGAGGTGCAGCGCCCCCGCCCAGTCGTCCTCTGCGTGCTTGACGGCTGGGGCTACCGCCGCGACGGCGCGGACAACGCGGTCTGCCAGGCCCGCATGCCGGTGTGGAACCGCCTCCTCGCCGACTGCCCGATGGCACTCCTCGATGCCTCGGCGCACGAGGTCGGCTTGCCCGCGGGACAGATGGGCAACTCCGAGGTCGGGCACATGAACCTCGGGGCCGGCCGCATCGTGACCCAGGACCTGCCGCGCATCGACCAGGCGCTGGCCGACGGCTCGCTCGCCAGGAGCCCGCACTTGCGCGACTTCATCGCCAGGCTCAAGGCGAGCAAGGGATGCGCCCACCTCTTGGGCCTCCTCTCGCCGGGAGGCGTGCATTCGCACCAGGACCAGCTCGCAGCCCTTGCCCGCCTCATCGCCGGTGCAGGCGTTCCCGTCGTCGTCCACGCTTTCCTCGACGGGCGCGACACCCCGCCCAAGAGCGCCCTCGCCTTCGTCGCCGACTTTGAGCGCCGCTTGGTCGGCCTCGACAACGTCCGCTTCGGCACCATCGGCGGGCGCTACTATGCCATGGACCGCGACAAGCGCTGGGAGCGCGTGGAGCTGGCCTATCGCGCGCTGGTCGCGGGCGAAGGGCGGGGTGCGAAGGACGCGGCGAGTGCCATCACGGCGGCCTATGGGCGCGGCGAGACGGACGAGTTCGTCAAGCCGACCTGCCTCGACGGCTACAGCGGCATGGCCCAAGGGGACGGCCTCCTCATGGGCAACTTCCGCGCCGATCGCGTGCGCCAGATCCTGACGGCCCTGCTCGATCCCGCCTTCGACGGCTTCAAGCGGGGGAGCCTGGTCGAATTCGCGGCGACGCTCGGCCTGGTCGAGTACTCGAAGGAGCTCAACCGCTTCCTTCCCGCGCTCTTCCCGCAGCAGGATCTCTCCGACACACTCGGCGAGGTCATCGCGCGCGCCGGCCTCAAGCAGCTCCGCATCGCCGAGACGGAGAAGTACGCGCACGTCACCTTCTTCTTCAACGGCGGGGAGGAGAGGCTCTTCCCCGGCGAGGAGCGCATCTTGGTACCCTCGCCCAAGGTCGCGACCTACGATCTCAAGCCGGAGATGTCGGCCGAGGAAGTCACCGACCGGCTGGTGGCGGCGATCGAAAGCGGACGCTTCGATCTCATCGTCGTCAATTACGCCAACGGCGACATGGTCGGTCACACGGGCATTCTCGCCGCAGCGATCAAGGCGGCGGAAACGATCGATCATTGCCTCGGCCGCTTGGAGTCCGCCGTCAAGCGCGCGCGGGGCGTCCTCCTCATCACGGCAGATCACGGCAATCTCGAGGAGATGCGCGATCCGCGGACCGGCCAACCGCATACCGCCCATACCATGAATCCGGTGCCGCTCGTTCTGGTGAACGGACCCGCTTCCGTGAGGGGACTGCAAAATGGCCGCCTCGCCGACGTGGCGCCGACCATCTTAGCACTCATGGGACTGCCGCAGCCTGCGGCCATGACCGGCCACGCCCTTGTCCTCGCGGGCACGCCCAGCGCACGGACAGAAGGAAAGCGTGCTTCCGCGTGAGCGAGGGGTGGGGAGTGCGGTCTTGGCCCTGCTCCTCTTGGCCGGGCCAACCGCTGCTGGTGAGCCCGGGGGCAACAGTGCCTCGCCGTCGCTCGAGCAGGTCGAGCACGCGCTCGAGGAGGGCAAGACGCGCGCGGCGGACCTTGCCAAGCGCTCGACGGCTCTCGCCGACGAGCTCGCCGGGCTGCGCCAGCAGATGATCGAGGCCGCCAAGGCGACGCAGGAGGAGGAGGACCAGCTCAGCGGGATCGAGGGCACGCTCGCCGAATTGCGCGGCAGCGAGAAGGAAAAGACGCAAAGGCTGCGCGAGCAGCATGGCCGGCTCGCCCTCACGCTTGCAGCGCTCGAGCGCCTGGCCCTCTATCCGCCCGAGGCGCTCGCCGCCTTGCCCGAGAGCCCGGTCGACACGGTGCGGAGCGCCTTGCTCCTGCGCACGGCGATTCCCGCCGTCGAGGCCCGCGCGGCGAGGCTGCGGGCGGACCTCGACACGCTCCGCGAGGTGAGGCGGCAGATCACGCAAGAGCGGCAGGCGGCCAATGCGGCGAAGCGGCAGCTCGAGGGCAATCAGCAGCACCTGGCGGCACTCGTCGAGCGCAAGGCCGCCCTCTACCGCCAGCTCGAGGGCGAGCGCCGGGGTGCCGAGGACCGCATCGTCAAGCTCGCGGCCCAAGCCAAGGATCTGCGCGAGCTCATGGCGCGCATCGAGGCCGAGCGCCAGGAGCGCGAGGCGGCACTTGCCAAGTTGAAGCCACCGACCCCGCCACCCCGGGCAGCCCCGGACGGCTCCGCGGGCCGCGAGCAAATGGCCTCCCTCCCGCCGGGAGCGCCGTTGCCGATCCGGCCGATCAGCGAGGCTGAGGGCCATCTCACGCTGCCTGCCCGCGGGAAGATCACCAAGGAGTTCGGTGCTGCGGATGCGTACGGCACGACGAGCAAGGGGCTCACCATCCAGACCCGGCAGGGGGCGGAGATCGTCGCCCCTTACGACGGGCGGGTGGTGTATGCCGGCCCCTTCCGCGGCTACGGGCAAATCTTGATCATCGAGCACAGCGAAGGCTATCATAGCCTTCTTGCGGGCCTGTCACGGATCGACGCCGCCGCCGGCCAGTGGGTCCTGGCGGGCGAACCGGTAGGTGCGATGGGGCAACAGGAGACTGGCGAGCCCGAGTTGTATTTGGAGTTGCGGCGCAACGGCCGGCCGATCAACCCATTGCCGTGGCTGGCACTTCACAAAGGTAAGGTGAGCGGATGAATCGTCACTTCATGCTGGCGGCTGCCATGGCCGCGGCCTTGCTCCTCCTGTCGCGGGACGTGGGCTCGGCCCAGAATGCCGGCGCCGCCAACGCGGACGCCAGCGCCGACACCTATCGGGCGCTCAGCCTGTTCGGCGACGTGTTCTCGAAGATCAAGGAGGACTACGTCGAGCCGGTCGAGGATGACAAGCTGATCGAGGCCGCGGTCAACGGCATGCTCACCTCGCTCGACCCGCACTCGGGCTACATGAACGCCAAGAGCTTCCGCGACATGCAGATCCAGACCCGCGGCGAGTTCGGCGGACTCGGCATCGAGGTCACCATGGAGAACGGCCTGGTCAAGGTCGTCTCGCCGATCGACGACACGCCGGCGGCGAAGGCGGGCCTCAAGCCGGGCGATTTCATCGTCCAGCTCGACAACGAGCCCGTCCTCGGCATGACGCTCGAGGAGGCGGTCGAGAAGATGCGCGGGCCGGTGAATTCGGCGATCAAGCTCACGATCCGGCGCGGCAAGGAGCAACCCTTCGAGGTGAGCCTGAAGCGCGCCACCATCAAGATTCAATCGGTGCGCTCGGAGACCTTCGACAACATCGGATACATCCGCATCTCCTCGTTCAGCGAGCAGACCGACGACGGGGTCAAGCAGGCGATGGTCAAGTTCAAGGACAAGCTCGGCAAGAATCTCCAAGGCATCGTGCTTGACCTGCGCAACAATCCGGGCGGCCTCCTCGATCAGGCCGTCGCGGTGTCGGACGACTTCCTCGACCGCGGCGAAATCGTGTCGACGCGCGGCCGCCGTGCCGAGGACGTCCAGCGCTTCAATTCCCACGGCCACGATCTCGCGGCGGGCGTGCCCATGGTGGTGCTGATCAACGGCGGCTCGGCCTCCGCTTCGGAGATCGTCGCAGGCGCGCTCCAGGACCATCACCGCAGCGTGCTGCTCGGCACGCGCTCCTTCGGCAAGGGTTCGGTGCAGACGATCGTGCCGCTCGGCAGCCACGGCGCCATGCGTCTCACCACCGCGCGCTACTACACGCCCTCCGGGCGCTCCATTCAGGCGCGCGGAATCGACCCCGACATCGTCGTCGAGCAGGCCAAGGTCGAGCACGTCGCAGATGGGGAAACGCGCACCGAGCGCGACTTGCGCGGCGCCTTGCACAACGACACCACGCCCGAGGAGCAGCCGGGCGATGCGGACAAGGACAAGAACAAGGACAAGAGCAAGGGTGGAGAAAGCAAGGCGGCTCCCAGCGACCAGACGCCCAAGCCGGCCGAAGCCGAAAAGCCGCTCGACACCCAGGACTATCAGCTCGCGCGGGCGCTCGACCTTCTGCGCGGCGTGACATTGTTCAACCAGCGCGTGAGCAATTGAATGGAGACGCCGAGGCACTCCCTTGTCCGCCTAGAGCAATTTCACTGTGAGTGGAATCACCACCCCCTCACCCAGCTCCGGGTAAGGCTCGGCTTCGCCTCGCCAACCCTTCGCAACCCTCTCCCCCTTCAGGGGGAGAGGGCAGGGTGAGGGGGAACGCTGTGTTCACTTACCCAGAAAATGCTCTAGTGGCGCAGTCCTAAGGACGGGCGTGTGAATGGCCGGAGTGCCAGGAAGGGCGACGAGCGACGGCTGAGTCCGCTCAGCGCGACGATTCTCGTCCTTCTGGCATTCCTCCTCGAGGTCATTGCCTGGCTATGGATCTCGGGCCCGCCGGGCGAGCTGCCGCAGCCGCGCGTCGCGCGCGTCACCATCCGCCTCGCCCTACCTCCCGCCCCTCCTCCGGCGCCACCGCCCGCCTCTGCCGCAGCCCCGGCACCCGCCGCACCGGTAGCAGCGGAAGCGCCGCCCGCTCCCGAGGAGCCGCCCGGGTCCGAGACCCCGGCGGCACAGCCGCCGGCGGCACCCGAGCCGGTGCCGGGCGCCAAGCCCGCCGGCAAGGCCGCTGCCGCGCCAGCACCCCAGCTCGCATTGGTACCGGCTCCGGCACCGGGCCTCGTCGAGCGCAACAGGCTCGGGCCGCTGCCGCGCATCGCGCCTGACGGCCGCGCGCCTTGGCGCGTCTATGCCCGCCCGTTCGACAAGAGCGACAGCCGGCCCCGGGTCGCCATCGTGATCGGCAATCTCGGCCTCTCGAGTGCGGCAACCGAAGCGGCGATCCAGGAGCTGCCGGGCGGCGTGACGCTCGCCTTCTCTCCCTACGCTCACGGGCTCGAGGAGTACATTCCGTTGGCGCGCGCCGCGGGGCACGAGGTGCTGCTGAGCCTGCCCATGGAGGTGGACGAGTCGTCCGCGACCAGCGCCGGACCGCAGGCCCTCCTCACCGCCGTGACGCCGGCCGAGAATCTCGAGCGCCTGAGCTGGCTTCTCTCGCGCTTCACCGGATACGTCGGCGCCACCAACTACATGGGCTCGAGTTTCTCCAGCGCCGAAGAGGACATGCGCCCGATCCTCGAGGAGCTCAAGGGGCGCGGTCTCCTCTTCCTCGACAGCGGTACCTCCGGCAATAGTGCTACCGCGCGTATCGCCCGGCAGCTCGGGCTGCCGGAGGCGGCGACCGAGCGCGTCATCGACACCGAGGCCTCGCGCGACGCCATCGACCAGAGGCTACAGGCGGTCGAGGACGAGGCCAGGCAGAAGGGCGCCAGCATCGCGGTCGGCTTCCCCTACCCGGTGACAATCGAGCGCGTAGCCGCCTGGACCGCAACGCTTGCGCAAAAGGGCATCTCGCTCGCCCCCGTCTCGGCGATGGTGCGCCAGCGGAGCGGAAGCTGAGATGGCGCAGCAGCGGGACGACGCCTATCGCCGCGGCGTAGGGGTCATGCTCGTCAACAGCCGCGGCTTGGCACTCGTCGCCGAGCGCATCGACCTGCCCGGCGCCTGGCAGATGCCCCAGGGCGGCATCGACGCGGGCGAGGCGCCCGCCCATGCGGCGCTGCGCGAGCTCAAGGAGGAGATCGGCACCGACAAGGCCGAGATCGTCGCGGAGAGCCGGGAGTGGCTCAGCTACGACCTGCCGGAGTCCATGCGCGCGCGCGCGTGGGGCACGCTTCCGCGGCCAGAAGCAGAAATGGTTCCTCTGCCGCTTCACCGGACGCGACGCGGAGATCGGCCTCGATCGCCATCATCACCCTGAGTTCAGCACCTGGCGCTGGGTCGAGCCGGCACTCCTCCCCACGCTCGCCGTCGCCTTCAAGCGCGCGCTCTACGAGGCGGCGCTCGCTGAATTCCGCGAGCCTCTCGCCGCGCTGAACGCGCAGCGCTGAGGGGTGTGGGTCGGTTTCCCTGGATCCTCATCCTTCGAGACGCGTCGCATACGCGACGCTCCTCAGGATGAGGCCTCCGTGTTTAGAGTTTCACCTCATCCTGAGGAGCCGCCGCAGGCGGCGTCTCGAAGGATGAGGTGAAACTGACCCATGACCGCGCTGAGGCTGGCCTATCCCAGGCGGATATGCTAGGTCCGCGGTGACAAGGCGAAGCACGGAAAGCGCATGCAGAACCTTTGGTCCGACCGCGATGCCGAGGCAGCCGCCCAGCACTACGGCGCAGCAGGGGTGAGCCGCGAGCTCGCGCTCAGGGTCTACACGACGCGGCTCTTGGGCGGCGAGCGGCAGCTGGTGCTCCACGGCGGCGGCAACACCTCGCTCAAGACCCGGGCCAAGGACCTCCTCGGCGAGGAGGTCGAGGTCCTCTGCGTCAAGGGGAGCGGCTGGGACATGGCGACGATCGAGCCGCCGGGGCTGCCCGCCGTGCGGCTCGAGCCCCTGCGCAAGCTGCGCCGGCTCGAGAGCCTCTCCGACGAGGACATGGTGAACGCCCAGCGCGGCAATCTCCTCGACAGCGCGGCCCCCAACCCCTCGGTCGAGACCCTGCTCCACGCCTTCCTCCCCCACAGCTACATCGACCACACCCACGCGAACGCCGTGCTGGCACTGAGCGACCAGCCCCAGGGCGAGGAGATCTGCCGCGAGGTCTTCGGGGAGCGCGTCGCGATCGTGCCCTACATCATGCCCGGCTTTGCGCTCGCCAAGGCGGCAGCCGAGGCGTTCGAGGCCGATCCGGAGGTGGAAGGCCTCATCTTAGCCAAGCACGGCATCTTCACCTTCGGCAGCACGGCGCGCGAGTCCTACGCGCGCATGATCGAGCTCGTGAGCCTGGCCGAGCAGCGCCTCGAGCGCGGTGCCAACCGGGTCATGCGTGCGGCAGCACTGCCGCGGACGCTCGCCTCCGCGGCGGAGATCGCCCCCATCCTGCGCGGACTCGCGGCCCTCGCGATCGATCCCGAGGCGGGCCGCTTCACCCGCTTCGTCATGAGCTGCCGCAAGGAGAGCCGCGTGCTCGCTTACGTGAACGGCGCCGAGCTCGCGCGTTACGGCCAGGCTGGGGTCGCGACCCCCGATCACGTGATCCGCACCAAGCGCCTCCCGCTCATCCTGCCGGCCCCGGACACCGCGGACCTGAGCGCCTTCGCCCGCGCGGCGCGCGACGCCTTTGCCGCCTACAAGGCCGGCTACCACGCCTATTTCGCGCGCAATGATGCCCTCTCGCGGGTCAAGAAAAAGGAGCTCGATCCGGTGCCGCGCGTGATCCTCGTGCCCGGAGTCGGCCTGTTCGCGCTCGGCGCTTCCGCGCGTGACGCACGCATCGCCGGCGACCTCGCGGAGACGACGATCGACGTCGTCGCGAGCGCCGAGCGCATCGGCCGCTTCGAGAGCATCTCGGAAAACGACACGTTCGAGATGGAATATTGGTCGCTCGAGCAGGCGAAGCTCGGCAAGGCCGCCGAGAAGCCGCTGCAACGCCAGATCGTGGCGGTCACCGGCGGCGGCAGCGGCATCGGGGCTGCCACCGCCGCCGCGTTTGCGGCTCAAGGTGCCGAGCTCGCCATCCTCGACCGCGACGCCAGCCTCGCGGAATCCGTGGCCAAGCGGATCGGCGGCCTGGCACTCGCCTGCGACGTGACCGATGCCGGCCAGGTGGCCGCGGCCTTCGCGCGCATCTCGGAGAGCTATGGCGGCGTCGACATCGTGGTGTCGAATGCGGGTGCGGCCTGGCAAGGGCGCATCGGCGAGGTCGCGGACCGGACCCTACGCGAGAGTTTCGAGCTCAACTTCTTCGCCCACCAGAGCGTGGCGCAGCACGCGGTCGCCATCATGCGCGCGCAAGGGACCGGCGGCTGCCTGCTCTTCAACACCTCCAAGCAGGCGGTCAACCCGGGCCCGGACTTCGGGCCCTATGGCCTGCCCAAGGCCGCGACCCTCTTCCTCATGCGCCAGTACGCGATCGACTACGGCAAGGACGGCATCCGCTCGAATGCGGTCAATGCCGACCGCATCCGCTCGGGCCTCTTGAGCGACGGCATGATCGCAGCGCGCGCCAAGGCGCGCGGGCTCTCGGAGCGGGAATACATGGCGGGCAATCTCCTCGCGCGCGAGGTCACCGCCGCGGACGTGGCCCAGTGCTTCGTCTCCTTGGCGCTCGCGGAGAAAACGACGGGCGCGGTGCTCACCTGCGACGGCGGCAACGTCGCGGCGGCCTTGAGGTAGCCGTGGAACCCTTCGATCTCGTCGCTCCCAAGAGCGAGCCGGTCCCGGTCATGTTCGACTCGCCCCACAGCGGGCGCTTCTATCCCGCCGACTGGCGCGTGAAGCCCCCGCTTGCGATCCTGCGCCAAGGCGAGGATGCCTATGTCGACGAGTTGGTCGCGGACGCGCCGCACTTGGGCGTGACGCTCCTCCATGCGATCTATCCGCGCTGCTACATCGACGCCAACCGGGAGCCCGACGATCTGGACCACGAGCTCTTGTGCGAGCCCTGGCCCACGCCGCTCAAGCCGACGGCGAAGACGCGGCGAGGTCTCGGCCTGGTGCGGCGCTATCTCGTGCCGGGGGTCGAGGTCCACGCCGACAAGCTCAGCGTCGCCGAGGTAAGCCACCGCCTCGACAACGTCTATTGGCCCTACCACCGCGCCCTCGATGCAGCCCTCGACGGCCTTCAGGCACGCTTCGGCTTCGCCTGGCACATCGACTGGCACTCGATGAAGGCGATAGGCAACGAGAAGACGCCCGACAAGGGCAAGCCCCGCGCCGATTTCGTGATCGGCGACCTGGAGGGGCGAAGCTGTGAGAAGACGCTCACCGCCCTCCTTTGCGAGAGCCTCGAGGCGCTCGGCTATCGGGTAGCCCTCAACGACCCTTACAAGGGGGCCGCCATCGTGCGGCGCCACGGCCGGCCTGCCGCGGGTCGCCATTCGGTGCAGATCGAGATCAACCGCGCCCTCTATCTCGACGAGACGGCAGTCGTGCGCAACGGCGGCTTCGCCAAGCTCCGCCGCGACATCGCGCACCTCACCCGGCGCGTCGTGGCGGCAGCGCAGAAGCGGCTCACCGACTGATCACTGTCCCAAAACCCTCTCCCGCGTGCGGGAGAGGGAAGGGGCCCGTCGCGCAGCGACGGGAAGGGTGAGGGACGACACCGACACCAGGGAGTCGCTCACCCCCTCACCCAACTGCGGGTAAGGCTCGGCTCCGCCTCGCCAACCCTTCGTATCCCTCTCCCCCTAAAGGGGGCGAGGGTAGGGTGAGGGGGTGAGAGGGCGCGTGAGGCTACACCCCCGCGCGGGCGAGGTGGTGGGCGCGGGCGGCCATGAACCAGGCGGCGAGGCGGGCAAGCGCGCGGCTGAGCCGACCTTGCGGGTTGAGGCCGACCGCCTTCATCGTCATGGCGACGGCGCGCTCGACGTGGGCAGGGCGGAAGAAGCGGTAGGCGCGGCGCGCGTAGGCGGCGGCGTAGCGCTTGCGCTGGTAAGGGCCGTCGCTCGCGTGGTTCGCCGCGTAATAGGCGAAGGCGAGCTCGTCATCCTCGCTCTCGAAGAGGCGGCCGAGGGCCACGAGCACGCGGCGCAAGGCACCGATGCGCTCGCGCTCGAGATAGCGCTTGAGGTGCGTATAGAAGAGCTTGTAATGGCGCAGCTCGTCGGCCGCGATGTGCCTGCAGATATCGTGCAGCACCGGCTCCTCTGCCGCCGCGGCAAGTGCCGTGTAGTAGGAGCTGGTGCCGACCTCGACCACGCAGCGCGCGATGAGCTCGCCCGCGCGCGTGCCGCGCACCGAGCGGCCCGTCCCGCTCGGCAGCTTGATCTTGGCGGCGAAGAGCGCGAAGGCGGCCGCGAAGTCGAAGGCGGGATCGGCGAGTGCCGCCCAGCGCGCGAGCGCCTCGCCGTGCTGGACCTCCTCGCGGGCCCAGGCCCAGGCGGCCTCCTTAAAGCCCGGATCGTCGGCGAAGACCTGCTCGAGGTAGCGCGCGTATTCGTAGCCGTTATGCTCGACCACGCTCGCCGCCTTCACGATCTTGAGGATTTCGGGATCGACGAGGGCAGGCTCGAAGCGCTGCCACGGTATGTCGTCCAGCTTCCAGTGCGCCATGGTGGACCTTACAACGCTTGCCTTCAGCTCGACCTAAGCAATTATATGACTTCCCCCACCCGCCCTGGCAAGAGGCGTCCTCAGCCGATTATCTCATGAGTTTCCGTGAGTTATCAGGCGACGGTCGCCTTGAGCTTGGCCTCGGCGATGGCGATTTTGGCCTTGATACGCGCGCGCTCGGCGTCGTCCTTGGCATCCTCCAAGTCCTCGCCGAGCTCCTCGAGCGCCGCTTCGACGGCAGCGCGGTCGATCTCCGAGAGTGCCATCGCCTCGTCCGCCAGCACCGTGCAGCGCTCGGGCGTCACCTCGGCATAGCCGCCCGCGACGAAGTAGCGCGCCACCACCTCGCGGCCCTCATAGATGTCGAGGGTACCGGGCCGCAGCAGCGAGAGGAGCGGGGCGTGCCGCGGGAGGGCGGCGAAATTGCCCTCCGCACCCGGCACCACCACCATCTCCACCTCCTCCGAGCGCAAGAGGCGCTCGGGGCTGACCAGCTCGAAGCGCAACTTCTCCGCCATGGCTTGGCACTCTCCTTGGCGCTACGCGGTTGCGGCGCGCTCGCGCGCTCAGGCCGCCTCGGCCGCGAGCTTCTTCGCCTTCTCGACGGCCTCCTCGATGGTGCCGACCATGTAGAAGGCGGCCTCGGGCAGGTCGTCGTAATTGCCCTCGACGATGCCCTTGAAGCCCTTGATGGTGTCCTCGAGCTTGACGAAGACGCCGGGCGAGCCGGTGAACACCTCGGCCACGTGGAAGGGCTGGGAGAGGAAGCGCTGGATCTTGCGCGCGCGCGCCACCGTGAGCTTGTCCTGCTCCGAGAGCTCCTCCATGCCGAGGATGGCGATGATGTCCTGCAGCGACTTGTAGGTCTGGAGGATGCGCTGCACTTCGCGCGCGATCCGGTAGTGCTCCTCGCCGACGATGCGCGCGTCGAGCACGCGCGAGGTCGAATCGAGCGGGTCGACCGCCGGATAGATGCCGAGCTCCGCGATCTGACGCGAGAGCACCGTGGTCGCATCCAAGTGCGCAAACGAGGTGGCGGGCGCGGGGTCGGTCAGGTCGTCGGCGGGCACGTAGATCGCCTGCACCGAGGTGATCGAGCCCTTCTTGGTCGTGGTGATGCGCTCCTGCAGGATGCCCATGTCGGTCGCAAGCGTCGGCTGATAGCCCACGGCGGAGGGAATGCGGCCCAGGAGCGCCGACACCTCCGAGCCCGCCTGGGTGAAGCGGAAGATGTTGTCGACGAAGAAGAGCACGTCCTGGCCCTCCTCGTCGCGGAAGTACTCGGCGACGGTGAGACCAGAGAGGCCGACGCGCGCGCGCGCGCCCGGCGGCTCGTTCATCTGGCCGTAGACGAGGGCCACCTTGGAGCCGGGTCCCTCGAGGTCGATGACCTTCGATTCGATCATCTCGTGGTAGAGGTCGTTGCCCTCGCGCGTACGCTCGCCCACGCCGGCGAACACCGAATAGCCGCCATGCGCCTTGGCGATGTTGTTGATGAGCTCCATGATGATCACGGTCTTGCCCACGCCGGCGCCGCCGAAGAGGCCGATCTTGCCGCCCTTCGGATAGGGCTCGAGGAGGTCGACGACCTTGATCCCGGTCGCCAGAATCTCGACCTCGGTCGACTGCTCGATGTAGGAGGGTGCCTGGCGGTGAATGGGCAGCGTGTGCGTGGCCTTGACCGGCCCGCGCTCGTCCACCGGCTCGCCGATCACGTTCAGGATGCGCCCGAGCGTCTCGGGGCCGACCGGCATGAAGATCGGCCCGCCGGTGTCGCGCACCTCCTGGCCGCGCACGAGGCCGTCGGTCGTGTCCATGGCGACGGTGCGCACCGTGCTCTCGCCGAGATGCTGCGCCACCTCGAGCACGAGCCGCCGGCCGTGGTTTTCGCACTCGAGCGCGTTCAGGATCTGCGGCAGATCGCCCTCGAACTGCACGTCGATGACCGCACCGAGCACCTGGGTGATCTTGCCGACGAGGTTCTTCGCCATGCGCTGCTCCGTTTCCTTTTCTCTCGCGGCCGCCGGCCGCCTCAGACCGCCTCGGCGCCCGAGATGATCTCGATGAGCTCCTTGGTGATCGCCGCCTGACGCGTGCGATTGTACTTGAGCGTCAGCTTGTTGATCATGTCGCCGGCATTCCGCGTGGCACTGTCCATCGCCGACATGCGGGCACCCTGCTCGCTCGCGTTGTTCTCGAGCAGCGCCCGGAAGAGCTGGACCGCGAGGTTGCGCGGCAGGAGATCGGCGAGGATCTCCTCCTCGTCGGGCTCGTACTCGTAGACCGCGGCATTCGCCGCCGGCGTCTCCTCCTCCGCGCGCTCCGCCGCGGGTGCCGCAAAGGGAATGATCCGCTGGCGCGTGACGATCTGCTGAATGGCGCTCTTGAACTTGTTGTAGACGATCGTGCAGGCGTCGAACTCGCCTGTCCCGAACATCTCGGCGATGCGGCGGCCGACGCGCTCGGCGGTGGCGAAGCCGAGGCGCGGCCGGCCCACGTCCTGGATGGTGTCGATGATGTACGTGCCGTAATCGCGCCTGAGCTGATCGCGCCCCTTGCGCCCGATGCAGAGGATCTTCACGCTTCTGCGCTCCTCGAGGAGCGAGCGGACGAGCCGGCGCGCCTCGCGCACGATCGAGGAGTTGAAGCTGCCGCAAAGCCCGCGGTCCGCGGTCATGACGACGACGAGATGGACGTCGTCCTTCTCCGTGCCGACGAGCATGGCGGGGGCCGCCGGCCGGCCGCGCATGCTTTGCGCGAGTGCTGAGAGCACCTCTTCCATGCGCTCGGCATAGGGGCGCGCCGCCTCGGCCGCCTCCTGGGCGCGGCGCAGCTTCGCGGCGGCGACCATCTTCATGGCGGAGGTGATCTTGCGCGTCTGCTTGACGCTCACGATGCGCAGTCTGAGGCTCTTGAGGCTCGGCATGGCGAGATGTTCCGCGTTTCCCTATCGCTGAGCTTGAATTATTTCACCACGGAGACACGGAGAGCACGGAGAAGTCTGTTGTCGTCATCGCGAGCCGAAGGCGAAGCGATCCAGATCGGGTGCATTTCCTGGATTGCTTCGTCGGCTTCGCCTCCTCGCAATGACAAGCGACTCACTTCTCCGTGTCCTCCGTGTCTCCGTGGTGATTTCTTCACGCGAACTTCTTGACGAAGTCGTCGAGCAACGCCTTGAGCTTCGCCTCGGTCTCGGGCTTGAGCTCGCGGTCGGCCCGGATCGCGTCCAGGATCCCCTTGCTGCCCGCGTGCAGCTCGGAGAGGAGCGAGGTCTCGAAGCGCTTCACGTCCTCGAGCTTGAGCGTATCGAGGTAGCCGCGCACGCCGGCGAAGATCACCGCCACCTGCTCCTCGACCGGCATGGGCGTGTACTGGTCCTGCTTGAGCAACTCGGTCAGGCGCGAGCCGCGGGCGAGCAGCTTCTGGGTGGAGGCGTCGAGGTCGGAGGCGAACTGGGCGAAGGCCGCCATCTCGCGGTACTGCGCCAACTCGAGCTTGATGCGGCCGGCGACCTGCTTCATCGCCTTGATCTGCGCCGCCGAGCCGACGCGGCTCACCGAGAGGCCGACGTTCACCGCCGGACGGATGCCGGCATAGAAGAGATCGGTCTCGAGGAAGATCTGCCCGTCCGTGATCGAGATCACGTTGGTCGGGATGTATGCCGACACGTCGTTGGCCTGCGTCTCGATCATGGGAAGGGCGGTGAGCGAGCCCGAGCCGTGCGCGTCGTTCATCTTGGCCGCGCGCTCGAGCAGGCGCGAGTGGAGATAGAACACGTCGCCCGGATAGGCCTCGCGACCCGGCGGCCGGCGCAACAGGAGCGACATCTGGCGGTAGGCCACGGCATGCTTCGAGAGGTCGTCGTAGAAGATCACCGCGTGCATGCCGTTGTCGCGGAAGAATTCGCCCATGGTACAGCCGGTATAGGGGGCGAGGAACTGGAGCGGTGCGGGCTCCGAGGCCGTCGCGGCGACGACAATCGTGTATTCGAGCGCGCCATTGTCCTCGAGCGTCTTGACGAGCTTGGCGACGCTCGAGCGCTTCTGCCCGATGGCGACATAGACGCAATAGAGCTTCAGCTTCTCGTCGCCAGACTTGTTGATGTCGCGCTGGTTGATGATGGTGTCGATCGCGATCGCCGTCTTGCCGGTCTGGCGGTCGCCGATGATGAGCTCGCGCTGGCCGCGGCCGATGGGGATCAGGCTGTCGATCGCCTTGAGGCCGGTCTGCATCGGCTCGTGCACGGAGCGGCGTGGGATGATGCCGGGGGCCTTGACCTCGACGCGCGACATCTTGGTGCCGGCGATCGGGCCCTTGCCGTCGATCGGGTTGCCGAGGGCGTCCACCACGCGGCCGAGGAGCCCATGGCCGATCGGCACCTCGACGATGGCGCCGGTGCGCTTGACCGTATCGCCCTCCTTGATGGTGCGGTCGTCGCCGAAGATCACCACGCC
>DATEQI010000031.1:0-12422 GCA_035272805.1 Alphaproteobacteria bacterium
GCGACGGCCAGCTCGGCGATGCCAAGGTCAGCGACATTCGCAACTACATCATCCGCGGCAAGCTGTGGCACGCTTTCACCGCCGAGGCGCCGCCGGTGCTATTGATCGACGAGATCGACAAGGCCGATATCGAATTCCCGAACGATCTCCTCCTCGAGCTCGACCGCATGGAGTTCCATGTCTACGAGACGCGGGCGACGGTGAAGGCGCGGCAGCGGCCGATCGTCTTCATCACCTCGAACAACGAGAAGGAGCTGCCCGACGCCTTCCTGCGCCGCTGCTTCTTCCACTACATCCGCTTCCCCGACCGCGAGACGATGGAGCGCATCGTGGACGTGCACTACCCGCGCGTGAAGGCGGAGCTGGTGCGCGAGGCCCTCAACGTCTTCTACAATGTCCGCGAGGTGCCCGGGCTCAAGAAGAAGCCGTCGACCAGCGAGCTGCTCGACTGGCTCAAGCTGCTCATGGCCGAGGACATCCCGCCCGAGGCCTTGCGCAGCCGCGAGGTCGGCAAGGTGATCCCCCCGCTCTATGGCGCGCTGCTCAAGAACGAGCAGGACGTGCACCAGCTCGAGCGCATCGCCTTCCTGGCGCGCGCCGAGCGGCGCAGCTGAGCGTGGCTCGGGCATGTTCGCCCAGTTCTTCCTCGAGCTCAGGAAGGCGCATGTCCCGGTTAGCTTGCGCGAGTACCTGACGCTCATCGAAGCGGTGAAGGTTGGGCTGGCCGACTACCGCATCGAGCATTTCTACTATCTCTCGCGCTCGGCGCTCGTGAAGGACGAGCGCCACCTCGACAAGTTCGACCGCGTCTTCGGCCATTGCTTCAAGGGCATCGAGACGCCGCCCGAGGAGGCGGCCGAGATTCCCGAGGAATGGCTCAAGAAGCTCGCCGAGCTTCTGCTCACCGAGGAGGAGAAGGCGCAGATCGAGGCGATGGGCGGGCTCGACAAGCTGCTCGAGACGCTGCGCCAGCGCCTGGCCGAGCAGAAGGGCCGGCACCAGGGCGGCTCGAAATGGATCGGCACCGCGGGCACGTCGCCTTACGGCGCCTATGGCTTCAATCCCGAGGGCGTGCGCATCGGCCAGGACGGGAACCGCAACAACCGCGCGGTCAAGGTGTGGGACAAGCGCGAGTTCAAGAATCTCGACGACCAGGTCGAGCTCGGCACGCGCAACATCAAGGTGGCGCTGCGCCGCCTGCGCCGCTTCGCGCGCGAGGGTGCGGCCGAGGAGCTCGACCTGCCCGACACCATCCGCGCCACCGCGAAGAACGCCGGCTATCTCGACCTCAAGTTTGTGCCCGAGCGGCACAACGCCGTCAAGGTGCTGCTCTTGCTCGACGTGGGCGGCTCCATGTTCCCGCACGTCAAGGTGTGCGAGGAGCTCTTCTCGGCGACGCGCTCGGAGTTCAAGCACCTCGAGTTCTTCTATTTCCACAATTGCCTCTACGAGTCGGTGTGGAAGGACAACCGCCGGCGCAACCTCGAGCGCATGGCGAGCTTCGAGCTCATGCACACCTATCCCTCCGACTACAAGCTGATCCTCGTCGGCGACGCCTCCATGAGCCCTTACGAGATCACCGCACCCGGCGGCAGCGTGGAGCACTGGAACGAAGAGGCCGGCCAGCTCTGGCTCGAGCGCCTGTTGCGCACCTACGAGCACGCGGTCTGGCTCAACCCGGTGCCCGAGCACTACTGGCCCTACACGGCGTCGATCGACATGATCGGGAGGCTCATGGCCGGGCGCATGTACCCCCTCACGATCGACGGCCTCGACCGCGCCATGCGCGAGTTGAGAAGGTAGCTCGAGACGGCGACATCGAGCACGCCGACGCCTGGATTGCTTCGCCTTCGGCTCGCAATGACGCGAGCCGTCATTGCGAGGAGGCGGAGCCGACGAAGCAATCCAGGCGTTCTCAGCCCGCCACCGCTCGCTTGAGGTTGGCGTCGACCGCGGCGAGGAAGGCCCGGGTCTCGAGGTAGGGATGGTCGGGGCCGATCAGGATGGCGAGGTCCTTCGTCATCTTGCCCGACTCGACGGTCTCGATGCACACCCGCTCGAGCGTCTCCGCGAAGCGCACGACCTCGGGCGTCGCGTCGAACTCGCCGCGGTAGCGCAATCCGCGCGTCCAGGCGAAGATCGAGGCGATCGGGTTGGTCGAGGTCTCCTTGCCCTGCTGCCAGAGGCGGTAATGGCGCGTCACCGTGCCGTGGGCCGCCTCGGCCTCGACGGTCTTGCCGTCAGGCGTGAGCAGCACGGAGGTCATGAGGCCGAGCGAGCCGTAGCCCTGGGCGACGGTGTCCGACTGCACGTCGCCGTCGTAGTTCTTGCACGCCCACACGTAGCCGCCGTTCCACTTGAGTGCCGCGGCCACCATGTCGTCGATGAGCCGGTGCTCGTAGGTGAGCTTCTTCGCCTCGAACTTGCGCTTGAACTCCTGCTCGTAGATTTCCTCAAAGATGTCCTTGAAGCGCCCGTCGTAGGCCTTGAGGATGGTGTTCTTGGTCGACAAGTAGAGCGGGAAGCCGCGCGCGAGCGCATAATTGAAGCTGGCGCGCGCGAAGCCGCGGATCGAGTCGTCCACATTGTACATGGCGAGTGCGATGCCGCTCGACTTGAATTCGAAAACCTCATGCGTGACCGGCGCCGAGCCGTCCTTGGGTGCGAAGCTTATGGTGAGCTTGCCCGGACCCGGCACCTTGAAGTCCGTGGCGCGATACTGGTCGGCGTAGGCGTGACGGCCGATCACGATCGGCTTCGTCCAGTTGGCGACCAGGCGCGGCACGTTCTTGCAGATGATCGGCTCGCGGAAGACGATGCCGTCGATGATGTTGCGGATCGTGCCGTTGGGCGAGCGCCACATCTTCTTGAGGTTGAACTCCCTGACGCGCGCCTCGTCGGGCGTGATCGTGGCGCACTTGACCCCCACCCCGATTTTCTTGATCGCCATCGCCGCGTCCACGGTGATCTGGTCCTCGGTGCGGTCGCGGTTCTCGACGCTGAGGTCGTAATATTTGAGGTCGATGTCGAGATAGGGAAGGATGAGGCGCTCGCGGATGAGCTGCCAGATGATGCGGGTCATCTCGTCGCCGTCGAGCTCGACGAGCGGGTTCTTGACCTTGATCTTCGTCATCGCATGGCCCTTTGGAGTGGGGGATCGGAGCGCCGCGGCGGGACAATAGCATCCCGCGCCCGAGGCGCAAGAGGCTCAACAAACTAGAGTCGCCCGGGCGAGGAGGGTGCGATGGCGGGCTCGGGGGCTTCGAGGAGGCTCGCGAGCGCCTCCTCGATGGTCGGCACGAAGCGAAGGAGATGGTGTGCGCGCGCGGGCGCGAAGCCGTCCTCGACGATGCGATCCATGAGCGCGCGAAGCGGGCCCCAGTATCCGTCGCTGTCGACCAGCACGATCGGCTTGTCGTGGAGTCCGAGCTGCTTCCAGGTCAGCACCTCGAAGGTCTCGTCAAGGGTGCCGAAGCCGCCGGGGAGCACGATGAAGGCATCCGCCAGCGCGAACATGCGCTCCTTGCGCGCATGCATGCTGTCCACGACCTCGAGGCGCGTGAGCGCGCGCAGTCCCCTCTCCTTGCGCATGAGAAAACGCGGCAGGACGCCGATCACCGTGCCTCCCGCCGCGAGGCAGGCCTGGGCGAGCGCCCCCATGAGCCCGACCCCGCCGCCGCCATAGACCAGCGTCAAGCCCCGCTCGGCGAGCGCGCGGCCGAGCCGGGCCGCCCACTCCCGGTGGCGGCTGACATGGCCGAAGGAGGAGCCGCAATAAACGCAGACGGACGAGATCTTGGCCATGAATTCGAGCTTCCCGGAGTGAGTGGAGGGCGCAATGGCGCGGGGCCGCCTCGCAGGAGCTAATATGGCCCTCGGCGGGCCGCCCTGGAAGCCCGCCGTCGAGTCCCCTTCAACAGCTTGTGATCCGCGCGGGCTTGCCTGTACCGCAAACTCTCGCCAGAGTTACGCGGCTGCGCCGGATGGACGAGGCGCTGTGCATCATAGAACAATAGGCGGCCGGTCCGGGTCGCGCATGCAATCGGAGGCGACATGAAGCGCATCGTCAGGACAGCATGGCTCGCGGGGCTTTCGGCCCTCGTGCTGGCGGCAGGTGTGGCCGCGAGCGGGGCCGAGGACATGGCGAAAATCCTCGACTACCGCCAGAATCTCATGAAGACGAACGGCCAGCAGGCGGCGGATATCGGCATGATTCTCAAGGGCGAAGTGCCGTTCGGCGCAGAGAACGTGGTGGCGCACGCCGAGGTGATCCACGCGTTGAGCAAGCTCATCCCCGAGGTTTTCCCGAAGGGCTCGGGTGCGGCGGCCGGCAAGACCCGGGCGAAGGACGAGATCTGGACAAAGTGGGATGACTTCAAGAAGGACGCCATGGCGCTCGAGACTGAGAGCGCCAAGCTGGTCGAGGTCGCCAAGACCGGCGACATGAAGGCGATTGCTGCGCAAGTGAACGCGATGGGGAAAGAAGGCTGCGGCGCCTGCCACGAGGATTTCCGCGCCAAGGCGCAATGAGCGCGGTACCTGCATGCCTCCCGTGATGCCGTAGCACGGCAGAGGCGTTGCCGGCGCGCGCGCCGTTGCCGTTGCCAACTCTTGATCGACAGGGACGCCTCCGTCGGGCAAACTGACGGCACGGGCGATGCCGTCGCGCATGCGGCGGGAATAAAGCCGCGCGGACGCGAATGAGACTGGCAAGAGGAGGCGACATGAGACGTTTGGTCAGGACGGCATGCCTGGGGGGCCTCGCCGCCCTTCTCGTCGCGACGGGCATGCCGGCGCCGCGGGCGGACGACGACATGGCGAAGATCATCGAGTATCGCCAGCGCCTCTTTAAGGCGAGCGCCGAGCACGCCATCAGTATCGGCATGATCCTCAAGGGCGAGGTCCCCTTCGACGCGCGTCACATCCAGTGGCACGCCGAGGCGCTCTATGCGATGAGCAAGCTCATCATCCAATGCTTCCCCAAGGGCTCGGGCTCAGCTGCGGGCAAGACCGAGGCGAAGGACGAGATCTGGGCGCATTGGGACAAGTTCATGGCGGACGCGGTCGACCTCGAAAGGGAGACCGCCAAACTGGTCGAGATCGCCAAGACCGGCGACATGAAGGCGACGCAAGCCCAAATGGTCATCGTGGGCAAGGGGTCTTGCACCGATTGTCACGACGACTTCGTCAAATCCGGCAATTGAGCGCCGCCGCTCGACGGGTGCCGGCGGCGGCGACGGCATAGGGTGGCTCGCATGCTCCGGAGCCCGAAGCGAGCGAGGGCGCTGCAGCCGATGGCGGTGGGAGCCCTCATCGCTCTCTTCGTCATCTTCGCCGCTTTCGGCGAGGCGCGCGGGGCTGAGGAGGACGCCGCCGCCGTCCAACGCGGCGCCTATGTCTTCGCGGCCGCCGGCTGCGCCGAATGCCACACAGCGAAAGGCGGCAAGACGCTCGCCGGCGGGCGCGCGCTCAAGACGCCCTTCGGCACCTTCTACTCGCCCAATATCACTCCGGACCCCGCGACAGGCATCGGCAAATGGAGCGAGGCCGATCTCAAGCGCGCCTTGCGCGAGGGGATCGGCCGGGACGGCACGCACTTCTTCCCGGTCTTTCCCTACCCCTCCTTCACCTTCATGACGGACGCGGACATCCGCGATCTCTACGCCTATCTCAAGAGCGTGCCCCCGGTCGCCGAGGCCAATCGGCGGCACGAGATCAGGTTTCCCTTCCGCTTCCGCATCCTCATGCTGGGGTGGAACCGACTCTTCCTCAAGCGCGGACCCTTCGCGCCGGAGGCGACGCGCTCGCCCGCATGGAACCGCGGCGCCTATCTCGTCCGGGCGCTCGCTCACTGTGCGGAGTGTCACACGCCGCGCAATCTGTTCGGCCAGCTCGACCTGGACGACGCGCTCTCCGGCACGAGGGAGGGCCCCGAGGGCGGCACGGTGCCCAACATAACGCCGGACAAGGCGACCGGCATCGGGACGTGGAGCGAGAAGGACATCACCTATTTGCTCGAGACCGGGCAAAAGCCCGACGGCGACGACGTGCAGGACGGCATGCGGGCCGTAGTCGATTCGTGCACGAGCAAATTGACGCCCGAGGACAGGGCCGCCATCGCAAACTACCTCATGTCGCTGGCGCCGATCCGCCATCAGATAGGCAAGGCGAAGGCCAAGGAGTGAGCCGGCCGCACGCGAGCGCAATGCTCCCATTCCCCAGTAGGGGTTCACGTTGCCCAACGTCCCCATCCTTCGAGACGCGTCGCAAGCGCGACGCTCCTCAGGATGAGGACACCTTCGTTAGGGTTTCACCTCATCCTGAGGAGGGCCGAAGGCCCGTCTCGAAGGATGAGGTGAAACCGACCCACGCCCCATCCAGCACTTTTGTTGCGCGCCGCAACCAGGCGTATTAGCTTGGTCACGCGTTGAGGCGGCAAGAGGGCGGCGTGAAAAAGGGATTGCTCATCGGCGTCATTGCCGCGGCCGTCGTCCTCGCGGCGGCACTTTGGCTCGGCTGGCTCGAGTGGGGAAGCGCGCCGGCACCTCAGCCGGCCGCACCCCAGGCCGCACCTTCTCCGGTAGTACCGCAAGCCGAGCGGCCGGCGACGAGCGAGGACAGGCCGAGCTTCGATGTCGTGAGGGTCGAGGAGGGCCACGCCGTGATCGCGGGCCGTGCGGCACCGGGTGCTGCCGTGAGCGTGCTTGACGGCAGCAAGACGATCGGCGAGGTGACGGCGAATTCGCGCGGCGAATGGGTGCTGGTGCCCGAGGCATCTCTAGCGCCCGGCAATCATGAGCTCGGCCTTTCCGCGAAGCTGCCCGACGGCCGCACGCTCGAGTCTGAGCATGTCGTGGTCCTCGTCGTGCCCGAGGCCCACAAGGACATCGCCGGCCGGCCGGCGAGCGGCGCCAAGGCGTTGGCGCTTGCCGTGCCGCGCCAGGGGGAGAGCGCGGAGCCGAGCAAGGTGCTCGAGGCGCCGCCCGCGCAAGCGCCGGCCGCGCCCGCAGAGGCCGCCGCAGGCGGGGGAAAGAGCTTGCTGAAACTCTCGGTCGTCGACTACGACGAGGCCGGTCACCTCGTCCTTTCGGGCGAGGCGAGTGCCGACGCGAGTGTCGAGGTCTATCTCGACAATCGGCCGCTTGGCCGGGCCCAGGCGGATGCGGCCGGCCACTGGAAACTCGTCCCCGAAGACAAGATCGAGCCGGGCCTCTACACGTTGCGTCTCGACGAAATGGGTCCGTCGGGCCAGGTGAGCGCGCGCATCATATTGCCTTTCGCGCGGGCCAAGCCGAACGAGCTCGCGCTGGGTGCCGGCAGCGTCGTCGTGCAGCCGGGCAACAGCCTGTGGCGGATCGCTCGCCGCAGCTATGGCGCGGGCGTGCGCTACACGGTGATCTACGAGGCCAACAAGGATCAGATCCGCGATCCCGATCTGATTTATCCGGGCCAGGTCTTTGCCCTGCCGAGCAAGTCGAATTAGTCTTGCGGCGCCGCCACGCCGCGATGAGAGGATTTCACCGCTCAAGCGCCTGAATCGGCCGCCGCCGGCGTAGTACGGGCGTGAAGCGACGCAAGATCGAGGGACGGCCCGAGGCCCGGAAAGCGGTAGCTAAAGTGCCCGGAAGAGGGCAATATCACCGCGGAAATCGCACTTCGGGTCGCTCGCCCGGGAAATGTCGGTGAACGCAACGCTTGAGGAGGATTGAGAATGCTGAGGAAATTCGCTTTGGCGATGAGTGCGGCCGTCTTGGCCGTGGGAGCTTTCGCGCTTCCGACCGACGCGCATGCGCAGTCGGGCGTAAAGGTAGGCGCGCTGACGTGCAACGTGGCCAGCGGTTGGGGCTTCGTCTTCGGGTCCTCGCGCGGCCTGAGATGCGTTTATTCGCCCGTCCAAGGCCCTCCCGAGCATTATTCCGGCGACATCAACAAGTACGGCGTCGATATCGGCTACACGCAAGGTGGCGTGATCGTCTGGGGCGTCATCGCGCCGACCTCGACTCTGGCGCCGGGTGCGTTGGCCGGCGACTACGGCGGCGTCACCGGCAGCGCCACGGTCGCAGTTGGCGTCGGCGCCAATGTGCTGGTCGGCGGCTTCAACAAGTCGATCACGCTGCAGCCGGTCAGCATCGAAGGCAACACCGGTCTCAACGTCGCCGCTGGTATCGCGGCGGTCACCCTCAAGTTCGAGCCTTGAGCCTGCGGGCAAGCGCCAAGCCGGCCGCCCGCGGATGAGGCCGGGGCTGAGCTTTGCGCCTTCGTGAGCCGCCGGGAGGCGGCTCACGAGCGAGCGCTTCACCACTCCCAACCCCGCCCGCCGCCTGGATCTCGCGAGCGGCCGAAGGAGACCGGGAGCCGGCTTCGGGGCCGCCGTCTGGCGGCTGGAACGCCCGCGTCGGATACGGCGGGCCGCCCCGGCCGAACGGCGCCACGGCCGCGGCCTGACGCCGTGCCAAGGACGCTTGGCAGGCGGTAGGGCCGCAGCACCCCTGCCGAGATTAACCAAATCATATCAATGGGCTCTGCGAAAAAATAAGCGCGCGGAGCCGGAGCTGTGCTAAATCTCGACGCGGACGGGGTTCTTTGCCGAGTGCTGCCTTCGCGCGCCTCTATGCGCGCAGCCCCCCGAGGACGGGACGTTGCCGACGTATCTTGCCTTGCCCATTCATCGCGACGGTTGGCGCTTCATCGCACTCTTTGCGCTTCTGACCGCGGTCCTCTTCTGGCTTGCCGCCCCGTTCGGCGTGATCGGGCTGGCGCTGACCCTCTGGTGCGCCTATTTTTTCCGCGATCCCGAGCGCGTGACGCCGGTGCGCGAGGGGCTCGTGGTGAGCCCGGCCGATGGCCTGGTGCTGCCGATCGTCGCGGCGGTCCCGCCGGCCGAGCTCGAGATGGGCTCCCGTCCGCTCACGCGGGTGAGTGTTTTCATGAACCTGTTCGACGTGCACGTGAACCGTATCCCCTGCACCGGCCGCGTGGTAAAGCGCGCCTATCGCCCCGGCCGCTTCGTCAACGCCTCCTTCGACAAGGCGAGCGAGGGCAATGAGCGCCTGGCGCTGCGTCTGGCACTCGACGAGGGCGAGGGGCGGCGCGAGCTGGCGCTTGTCCAGATCGCGGGGCTGGTGGCAAGGCGCATCGTCTGCGACGTGGAGGAAGGCCGCCCAGTGCGCACGGGCGAGCGCTTCGGCATCATCCGCTTCGGCAGCCGCGTCGATGTCTATTTGCCGCCCGGGCTCTCGCCGCTGGTGGCCGCCGGCCAGCGCGCCCTCGCGGGCGAGACGGTGATCGCGGACATGCGCAGCCAGGAGCCCGCGCGCCCGGGGGAGGTGCGTTAGATGTTGGCACCCAGTCCGCGCCAGCGCCTCAAGGATTTCTCGCTCAACAAGCTGATCCCCAACATCTTGACCGTGTTGGCGCTCTGCGCCGGCCTCACGGCCATTCGCTTCGGCGTGGAGGGGCGCTTCCAGCCTGCGGTGATCGCGATCGTGCTGGCGGGCGTCTTCGACACGCTCGACGGCCGCATCGCGCGCATGCTCGGCGGCAGCACCAAGTTCGGGGCGGAGATGGACTCGCTCTCCGACGTGGTCGGCTTCGGCGTGGCTCCGGCGATCGTGCTCTATGAGTGGGTGATGCGGGCGGCCGGCAGCATCGGCTGGGCCCTCGTGATGTTCTATTGCGTGTGCTGCGCGCTGCGGCTCGCGCGCTTCAACACGCGCCTCGGGAACAGCGATCTGCCGCCCTGGGCCTACCGTTTCTTTACCGGCGTGCCGGCGCCCGCCGCGGCCGGTCTCGTATTGACGCCGATGATGTTGAGCTTCGACCTCGGGCCCGGGCTCTTCGGCCACGTCTTCGTGAACGCGCTCGTGATCCTTGCCGTCTCGGCGCTCATGGTGAGCCAAGTGCCGACCTACTCCGGCAAGAGCGTGCGCGTGCCGCAGCATTACGTGCTGCCCCTGCTCCTCCTCGTCGGGCTCTTTGCGGCGTTCCTCGTGAGCGCGCCCTGGTCGACGCTGACCGCGGTCGCCTTCCTTTACGTCGGCAGCATCCCCGTGAGCGTCATCGAGTTCCGCCGCCTCCTGCGCCAAGTCGGCCATCCGCCGCTTGTCGAGCGGCCCCTCGAATAGTGCGCGCGCAGATCGGCTGTTGCGCGCAGCACTGCCTCGTGATTTAGCACCTTCGCTCAGCTCTTCGGCACTTGGCGCGCGCTTCCGGGCAGGTTCGCCTTGAGGCAATTCTGCAGCGGCGTCCAGCTCGCGAGGGCGAGCTCGCTTGCGAGCGATGAGAGCTTGCGGGCTTCGGCGAAGTACTGCGCGGAGGCATTCTGCATCAGAGACGCCTGCTTCTCGAGGGCGTCGCTCCAGTTGCCGCACTCGGCGAGCGACCGGCCGCCTTCGAGCTGCTCCTTGATGCGGGCGCTGGCGAAGCCCACCAGCTCGCCGTTCAGCTTGGCAAGGCCTTTCAGCACTGCCTCGCTCGCCTGCATCATGGCTTCAAGGTTGGCGCTGCTGAGCGCCATCATCCGCTCGTAGTCGAGCACGGGGAACGGAGCGTTGCCTGCCGCTTGCCTGGCTCCTTTGGTCATCGTCTCGATCTCCTCGTTGTCGAAGTGGATTGGGGCTTTCTTTCCCTGTTCCAGGAATCCTTGCGAGCGTGTTTTGAAAAACGTCCGTCGCGCCGCCCTCGAAGGGCGGCGCGAGCGGTCGCTCAAGTGCTCACAATGTCGTGCTTAGCGCGCACGATAGAGCGCCAATATGACAGTCGCAAGTCCGTTCGCGCCCGATCTCACCCCGGCGCTCGGCCATAGAGAGCCGCCGGGTGCCGGGGATGGTGCGCGACCCCGCCAGGCCTCCAGGCCGGATACAATCCCTTGTTAAAAAGGACAGTCTCGTGTCAATATATTGACGGTTCGGTGTCGGGCCTTGAGCGCATTGTCCGGCCACGCCGACGCCAGACGACGTCGCCGTGGAGCCGGGGGCTCCACATCACGAGGGGAGGGAGGGATGAGCCTTTCCGAAAGGGGCGAGGGTGGCCGAGGCCCGCGGGTGCTGCCGTGAGGGACCGCATGCACGACGCGCGGGTCGCCGCACTTTGGATCCTGCACGGCGGAGCCTGCGTCAAGCTGCTGCGCGCGCATGGCCGGACGGGCCACGCCGAGAATTTCCAGGCGGCCCTCAGCGAGGTGGCCGAGATCGTCGCGGATAGGGTAGGGCGGGACACGCTCAACGCGGCGATGGACTGGGCGAGCAGCCAGCTCTGGGGCGGCCCGGAACAGGCCTCACTCACCGCACCGGACAAGAAGCTTCTCCACTAACGAGGGACCCCCGCGCTCAGCGGGCCTGGCAAGGAGGCGCCCCCGCGCTCAGCGGGCTTGGCGCGCGCGTGCGCCTATTCGAGGATGGCGCGGAGCACGAGACTCGCTCCCATGACGAGCATGATCACGAAGATGCCCTTGCGGAAGGCCTCCTGCGGCATGCGCTTCTGGATCGCCTGACCTAGAAGGAGCCCGCCGAAAACCGGGAGCACGGCGAGTGCGGAGAGGATGAAGCCGTCCCGTCCCATGGCGCCGTAGAGGACGAGCGAGATCAGAAGCGGCACTGCGCCGATGACCAAGGCGGTCGAGACCGCGCTGATGAAGAACGCTTTCTCCAGCCTGAGTGCCACGAGGTACATGAGCAAGACCGGGCCGTAGAAGGACGACACGCCGCCAAGGAAGCCCGCGAGCGCGCCGACGAGGGGGTTCATGAGCTTCTCGTGGCGCACCTCGATGCGGAAGAGACGCGGGACCTGGTTGAGCAGGGTGAGAACGAGGAGGATCGTGCCCAGGATGAGCCCGAGCACCCTCTCGTCGAGGCTCACCAACAGGCGCGCGCCCGCGAAGAGCGCCGCGACAAGGGCAACGAAGAGCGTCCAGAAGCGGCGCCACACCGCGGCGAAGTTGCCGCCTTGGAAGGCCTGGAAGCCGTTGCTCAGCACTTGCGAGACGGCAAGGGTCACGATCGCGAGGGGTACGGGGACGAGCTGGGAGAGGAGCGGCACGGCGAGGAGCGGCAGCCCCACCCCGAGCACGCCCTTGGTCATGCCCGCGAGCAGGAGAATGATCGTCATCAGCACGATCTGCAGCGCGGTCAAGTGCTCGAGCAAGGGAGATCCTCCGGAGGCCGGCCGATCGCGGGTCAGGCGGCGCGCGGTTGGAGCGAGAGACGGCTAGCGGAATTTCGAGCGTCGCCCCCGCACGACGCCTCCCTCTTCGCGGGGGCTACGGTATGCACACAAATCCGCGGCGCAACGAAAATCAGGTTCTTGTTCTGTGTGAGGGCGCCTCGGACCGGCTCAGATGCGTCCTTCGAGACGCGCGCTCCGCGCGCTCCTCAGGATGAGGTAAAGTCTTACTGCCACACACAAATTTGCCTCATCCTGAGGAG
>DATEQI010000032.1:0-13907 GCA_035272805.1 Alphaproteobacteria bacterium
CGCGGGTCGAGCGCGCGCCAGGGATCGGCGAGGGAGAGAAAGACGTAGGGCAGCACGAAGAGCACGTGGGACCAGACGACGGCGAGGAAGCTGCCGTCGAGCCCGAGCCGCAGCAGCAGCACCTGGGCGCCGAAGAGGAAGGCGATCTGGGGAACGAGAAGCGGGGTGTAGAGGAGCCACAGCGCACGCGAGCCCGGGTGCCTGGCGCTCCGCGCTTCGTTCTCGAGGCAGGCGAGTGCCAGGAGCAGCGACGCCGCCGTCGCCGCGAGCCCGACGAAGAGCGTCGTCGAGGCCGGCCACCACACGCGCTCGAGCGCGTGCCTCCAGTTCGCGAGCGTCCAGGCGCTCGGCAGCATTGCCGGAAAGCGCCAGGCGGAGGCAAGCGACCACAGCGCCATGCTGAGCATGCTAAGCATGCTCAGCGCCATCAGCAGTCCGACCGCGAGCGCTGCCAGGCGCAGGCCGGGCTCCGCGGAAAGCCCGCGCCCGCCCCGCGCGATCCAGGCGCGCCCGATGGCGGCGACCCCGAGCTCCGCCAGGCGCCAGAGCATGATGGAGGCGGCGACGAGCGCCAAGAGGAGGGAGGCCGCGGCGGCCGCCGGGAAATATTGGCCGACGTCCGGGTCGGAGAACCAGCGCATGGCCAGCACGGCAAGCGGCGGGGGATTGCCCGGCCCGAGAATGAGAGACACGTCGACCACCGACAGCGAGAAGGCGAGCACCGCATAGACGGGGAGCCGGATTTGCGGGTAGACCTGCGGCAGCACGATCTTGATCCAGGCGACGCCGCGGCCGTAGCCGAGCGCACGCGCAATGTCGAGCTGCGCGCGCGCCGGTACCTGGTTGAGGGCGGCAAGCGTCATGAGCAGGAGGTAGGGCACCTCCTTGACGAGGAGGCCGAGGGCGAGTGCCAAACCCCAGGGATCGCCAACGCTCGCCAATTCAGGCGGGCTGGTCCAGCCCGTGAGCCAGGGCGAGACCAAGCGCGCGAGCCAGCCGGAGGGCGCGATGAGGAAGGCGAGCCCGATCGCGATCGCCGAGTGCGGCGAGGCGAGGATGGGTGCGAGCAACGCCTCGGCGCGGCGGAAGCCCGTGCTGCCGTAAACCAAGGCGCAAAAGCCGGTCGCCAGCGCGAGTGCCGCCGCCGTGGTGCCGAGCCCGGTGGCGAGCGTGAGACGCAAGGCGCTCAGGAATCCCGGATAGGCGAAGAGTGCCTGCCAGGATGCCAATCCGAGGGTCTCGCCGCCGAGTGCCGGCAGATAGCCGAAGGCCGGAAGCAGCGTGCCGAGCAACCCGGCCGCGATCGGCACGAGGAAAACGGCGACGGTCAGGCCCGGCGCATAGGCGAGCAGGCCGCGCGGGCGCCCAGCACTTTCGCCGGCGGTGCCGGCGGCGGCTATCTCGTGTAACGCTTCTCCCATTCGGCGACGATCCGGGTCATCCAGGAGGGGTGGGGCTCGAGCAGCATGGTGCCGAGCTCCTCGATGGTGGGGAGTGCGGGGCTCGCGGGCAGATCGGCGAAAAGCTTGCGCGCCTCGGGCGCGAGCTTTGCCAGCTCGAGCACCGTGAGGTTGCCCATCTGGCGGATGTCCTCGGCGTGCGCCTGCGCCGGCGGCTCGAGCAGAAAATTGGCGATCACCATCGCCCCCTCCTTGTGGGGCGAGTTATAGGGGATGGCGACGAAGCTCGTGTTGCCGATGGTGCCGCGCGCGAGCACGAAGGTGCGCACCGTCTCCGGCAAGAGGCCGGCATTGATCGCGACCGCGGCCTCGGCGGGATTGAACGACATCATCATGTCGATCTCCCCGTCGTCGAGGAGCTGCCGCGTGGCGGGTCCGCTCTCGGGGAACGCCTTGCCTTCGCGCCACAGCAGGGGACGCAGCTCATCGTACCAGGCCCAGAGTGGTGCCGTGACGGCCTCGAAGTTCGCATCGCTCGCCGGCTGCTGCAACACTGAGGGATCGGGTGTGAGCTCGTAGAGCGCCTGCTTGAGAAAGGTGGCGCCAAGGAAGTTGCGCACGCTCGCGTGGGCGAAGCGGCCCGGGTGGCGCTTTGCCCAAGGGAGGAAGGCCGGGATCGCGCGCGGCACCTCCCTAAGGCGCGCGCTGTCGTAGACGAACACGATCTGCGCCATGCGCCAGGGCGACTCCATGCCGCCTGTGGGCACGGTGAAGTCGACGACGGTCGACGGCTTGTGCGCGGTGTCGACGAGGCGGATGTTGGGAAGGAGCTGGGTGAACGGTCCATAGAGCAGATGCTGCTCTTTCATGGCGAGAAAATTCGGGCCGTTGATCCAGATGAGGTCGACCGAGCCGTCGGCATCGCGGCCGGCGGCCTTCTCCGCCACCACGCGCGTCACCGCCTCGGCGGTGTCGCGTAGCGGCACGTGGCGCAAGGTGAGCGCGAAGCGCTCGTGCACCTCTTGGCCGACCCAGGCGATGAAGGCGTTGGTCTTCTCGTCGCCGGCCCAGGCGTTCCAATAAACGGTCTCGCCACGCGCCTTGGCGAGGATATCGTCCCAGCTCTCTGCGGGTGCTGCGCGGGCGGCGGAGGCGAGAAAGCCGAGGAGCAGCGAAAGTGCCAAACGCGCCGACCGCTTCATCAGAACGGTCCGCTCGCGAGGCTGCTTGCGCTGGCGAGGCGAGGCTTGCTCACGCCGCCGTCTCTTTGGCGGCGCGCCGCCGCTGCCGCGCCGCCTCGAGGACGGGCCCGAGCATCTCCTCGTGGAAGCGGTCGCAGCCTATGCAGAGATTGCGATAGGGCCGGCCCGAGGTGGTCGTCGTCGTCGAGCGCTCGAGAAAGGTCTCCTCGCTCCAGCCGTGGCCGATGCCCATGCGCTCGGGATGCCCCATCGAGATCGCCTCGAAGGCGGCGACACCCACGAGAGAATCGAGAATCGCGATGAGGTCGTCCTCGAGCAGGCTTCCGAGCGGCAGCTTGGTCTTGACGCAGCAGGGATAGACAGAACCGTCCGGCTCGACCGAGACCTCGGAGCCGCTGTAGCGGTGGCGCAGGAAGTTGAGCCCGCCGGACCAGCGGTTGCAGAAGTTGTCGGCGATCGTCGCCCGGCTCAGATCGTTCTGCCAGGCCCGTCCCCGCGGCCACAGCTTGCCGATCCAGGAATCCGGCGTGGCGCCGAAGAAATTATAGCGCGGGCCGGCCTCGTCGAGCCACTTGCGGTTCTCGAACGAGAGGCCCGACGGCGACATGCCGTGGCGCTCGAAAAGGCGGCCGAGCCTCTCCTTGAACGCGGCCTGCTTCGCCTCTCCTTCCATGCCGACGTGGTAATCGTCGACGCCTGCGACCGAGATCATCCACACGCCGCGGCAGAGGAGGTCGTCGACGATCGCGTCGGTGAGGAGGTCGCCCGTGGTCTGCACCACGATCTTGACGCCACCCATCCCCTCGTAGCGGCGCCGAAGACGCTCGATCACCGGATAGCTGACGCGCTCGCGGACGGGATCGAGAAGCGACTCGCCACCCGAGAGGACGATGCGGCCGACCTTCTCCTTGAGCGAGCCGTCCGCGCGCGGATCGTCGAGATCGAGATAGCGCATGCGCTCGGGGAAATGGTCGACGATGCGCGGGAAGTTGGCGACGGCCTCGCCGACGACCTTGGCGAGCTCGCCCTTGGCATAGGGACGGAAGCGCTCCTCGTAGCAATGCCGGCAGCGCCGGTGGCAGGCCCACGACATGACGTAATAGATCGACTCCACGCTCGCTTGCCTCCGTGGTCCGACCGTCACCCCCCTCCCTACCCTCCCCCTCAAGGGGGGAGGGAAGATCTTTCCTCACGCGATATGCGCCCCCTCCCCCCTTGAGGGGGAGGGTTGGGGAGGGGGGTACTATGGCCGCGCGCGCATTCGCCGCCAATCACGATTGCTTGACGGCCGGCTCACGCCTCGGGCCGCCAGCGCAAGAGATAGCGCTCGAGGCGCTCGATCGCGAGATCGATGCCGAGCACGACGATCGAGGTGAGGATGAGGCCGGCGAAGACGCCGGTGGTGTCGAAGGTGCCCTGCGCCTGCGCCACCACGTAGCCGATGCCGCGCGCCGAGCCGATGTACTCCCCCACGACCGCGCCCACGAGGGCGAAGCCGATCGAGGTGTGGAGGCTCGAGAAGATCCAGGCCGCGGCCGAGGGCAGATAGACGTGGCGCATGAGCTGGCGGTCGGAGGCCTGCAGCATGCGCGCGTTGTTGAGCACGATGGGGTCGACCTCGCGTAGGCCCTGGAAGGTGTTGAAGAAGACGATGAAGAACACCAGGCTGACGCCGAGTGCGATCTTCGACGCCATGCCGAGGCCGAACCAGATGATCAGGATCGGCGCCAGGATGACGCGCGGCAGCGCGTTCATGACGCGGATATAGGGATCGAACACGGCGGCGAGCAGCTCGATCCGCGCCAGCGCCACGCCGGCGATCACGCCGGCCACGATGCCGATGGCGAAGGCGGCCATCGCCTCGATGAGGGTGGTCGCGAGATGGCCCCAAATGTAGCCGCTCCACATCCATTCGCCCATGCGCGCGAAGATCGCGGAGGGCATGCTGAAGAAGAAGGGATCGAGCCAGCCGGCGCGCGAGAGCAACTCCCAGGCACCCATGCTGGCCACGAAAAAGCCGATCTGGAGTGCGAGCACGAGGCCGCGGTTCGCGCGCCGGCGCGTGATGACGACCGCGAGATCGGGCTCACGCGCCATGGCCGGGCCCTCCCGCGCCGTCGCTGCCGTGCTTCATCACCTCGTCGCGCAGGTCCCCCCAGATGCGCCGGTAGAGCGCCATGAACTCGGGATTGAGGCGGATCTCGGCCACGTCGCGGGGACGCGGCAGGTCGATCTCATAGACGCCCTTGATGCGCGCCGGGCCGCTCGAGAGCACCACCACGCGGTCGGCGAGTGCTATCGCCTCCTCGAGATCGTGGGTGATGAAGAGGACGGTCTTCTTGCTCTCCTGCCACAGGCCGAGCAGCTCGTTCTCCATGATCTGGCGCGTCTGCACGTCGAGCGAGGCGAAGGGCTCGTCCATGAGCAGGATGCGCGGATCGACGATCCAGGCCTGGGCGATGGCGGCGCGCTTGCGCATGCCGCCCGAGAGCTGGTGCGGGAAGCGGTCCTCGAAGCCCGCCAGCCCGACGCGGCGCAGCCAGGCCCGCGCCTCGCTGCTCGCCTCGGCATCGGGCACGTTGCGGAAGACGAGGCCGAGCTTGACGTTCTGTAGCACCGTGCGCCAGGGCAGGAGCGCATCCGCTTGGAAGAGATAGGTGGCATGGGGGTTGACGCCCTCGAGCGGCTCGCCGAACACGCGCACGCGACCGGCGGGGGGAAAGAGGAGCCCCGCCGCGGCATTGAGGAGGGTGGATTTGCCGCAGCCCGACGGCCCCACGATGGCGACGAAGGTGCCCGGCGCAATGGCGAGGCTGATGTCGCTCATCACCGTATGGACGGCGCCCGACGGCGTCGCGAAGCGCACCGTGATCGCCTCGAAGGCGATCGCCGCCGCCTCGGCCTCAACGCGGGCCACGACAGCGCCGGCGCGCGGAATTGCCGGCGTCGCCCCCCTCAGCGGGTGGGCACGCCAAACTTCGCGGCCGCCTTCTCGGCGTAGGCATTGGTATAAGTGCGCGCGAGATCGACCTTGGCCTTCGCCACCTCGGCGTCCGACTGGCTGAACACGTCGAGCACCGCTTGAGCTCCCTTCGGATCCATGAGGCCGTTCTCCGAGTACATCGGGATCGTGTTGGTGAGGGCCGAGAGATAAAGCTCCTTGTCCTTGCCCACGTATTCCTCGGGCATCTTGGCCATGACCTCCGCGGGCTTGTGCTCGCGGATCCATTTCAGCGTCTCGACGACGGCATCCGCCAGGCCCTGCGCCTCGGCGGGATGGGCCTTCACCCAGGCCTCCTGCGCATAGAGGGCACCACCGGGATAATCGCCGCCGAACACCTTGCGCGTATCCGCGGCCGTGCGCGTGTCGACCAGGATGCGCACGTCCTTGTTGCGCGCCTGCATCTGCGTCACCGCCGGGTCGAGCATGACGGCCGCCTGCACCTGGCCTTGCTCCATCGCGGCGACCGCGGTACCGCCGAGCCCGATGCCGAGCACCGGCACCTTGTTGGCGTCCTGGCCCGCCTGGTGGAGGACGTATTTGAGGAAGAAGTCGGTGGAGGAGCCGGGGGCGGAGACGCCCACGCTGTGGCCCGTGAGTTCGGCGACCGTCTTGATTTGGTCGGTGAATTTCGGCGAGACCACGAGGACAAGGCCGGGGAAGCGGTCGTAGACCACGAAGGCCTGGAGGATCTTGCCCTTGGGGGCGAGCTCGACGGTGTGGTCGTAATAGCCCGATACCACGTCGGCACTGCCGCCGAGCACGGCGGTCAAGGCCTCGGAGCCGCCCTTGAGCGCGATGGTCTCGACGTCGATGCCGTTCTTCTCGTAGAGGCCGAGCTCGCCCGCGAGCACGGTCGGCAGATAACAGAGGCAAGCCGGGCCGCCGATGGCGAGCCGTACATGCGGCTTGTCGGCCGCTTGCGCAGCACTCGCGGCCATGATCAGCCAAACGGCCAGGGCGGCACTCGCCAAGCCCGCGAAGAGCTGCGAAATTCCTCTCTGGACCCTGCACGGCACCTCGATCCTGCTCGCCGCCATCGTTCCCTCCATCGCTCTCTTGCCCAGCACCGGTCCGCTTCAAGCTCGTCATGCTACCCTATCGGGCGGGGCCGGGGCGGACAAGGGGCGAGGTGCGTGAGCGTCGCGCGCGCCCGCCGCCGGGTAGTGGGTCATGTTGCCCAACTCCCCATCCTTCGAGACGCGTCGCAAGCGCGACGCTCCTCAGGATGAGGACTTGGAGCTTGGGTTTCACCTCGTCCTGAGGAGGCCGCGAAGCGGCCGTCTCGAAGGATGAGGTGAAACTGCGCCTGTGCCCGCCGTTGACCCGGCTCGACCAATATGGCTGTCATAGGTTTGCGGCGGCAAAAGGGAGGGTCATGCCCGTGTCTCAAGACGACCCGTCTCACGACGGTCCGACGCGGCCCCATGGGCTCGCCCGCGGCCTGACCCATTACGGCGACCCCGGCTTTGCCGCCTACTTGCGGCGCTCCTTCGCGCGCTCGATGGGCTATTCCCCCGAGCTTCTCAAGCGTCCGATCGTCGGCATCGCGAACTCGGCAAGCGGGCTCAACAACTGCCATCGCCATTTCCCCGAGCTCGTCGAGGCGTTGAAGCGCGGGGTGCTCGCCGCCGGCGGGCTGCCGCTCGAGTTCCCCACCATCTCGCTCGGCGAGCCCTTCCTCGCTCCCACCAGCATGATGTTCCGCAATCTCATGTCGATGGATGTCGAGGAGATGATCCGCGCGCAGCCGCTCGATGCCGTGGTGCTGGTGGGGGGCTGCGACAAGACGGTGCCGGCCCAGCTCATGGGGGCCGCCTCCGCGGGCGTTCCCGCCATCCAGCTCCTCGCCGGCCCGATGATGACCGGGCGCTACCGCGACCAGCGCCTGGGCGCCTGCACCGACTGCCGGCGCTTCTGGGCGCAGTATCGCGCGGGCCGCATCGGCGCCGAGGAGATCGAGCTCATCGAAGGGCGGCTTGCCACCACGGCGGGCACCTGCGCCGTCATGGGCACCGCCAGCACCATGGCCTGCATCGCCGAGACGCTCGGCATGGTCCTCCCCGGCACCGCCGCGATCCCGGCGGTGCACGCCGACCGGCTGCGCGCGGCGGAGGCCACCGGGCGCCGCGCGGTCGAGCTTGCCGGCTCGGCCCTGACACCCGACAAGATCATCACGGCGAACGCGATCGAGAACGCGCTCAGGGTGCTGCTCGCGCTTGGCGGCTCGACCAATGCGATCATCCATTTGACCGCGATCGCCGGCCGGCTCGGCATCGAGGTTCCGCTTCAGCGCCTCAACGAGCTCGGCCAATCGACCCCGGTGCTGGTCGACCTGAAGCCGGTCGGCGAGCACTATATGGAGGATTTCTTCGCGGCCGGCGGCATGGGCGCGGTGCTCGCGGAGCTCAAGCCGCTCCTCCATCTCGACTGCCTCAGCATCACCGGCGAGCGCCTCGAGAAGCTCATCCTGGAGCCGCCGGCCTGGGTCGACCGCCGCATCATCCGCGCGCGCGACGAGCCGTTCCAGCCCGAGGGCGGGCTCGTGGCGCTCTTCGGCAGCCTGGCGCCGCGGGGTGCGGTCTTGAAGCGCGCGGCGGCGTCGGCGCGGCTCTGCGAGGCGGAGGGGCGTGCGGTGGTGTTCGCCTCGCTCGAGGAGCTCGCCGCGCGCATCGACGATCCCGCCCTCGATGTGACGGCGGAGGACTTCCTCGTGCTGCAGAACGCCGGGCCCAAGAGCGGCGCCGCCATGCCGGAGGCGGGCTATCTCCCCATTCCGGCGAAGCTCGCGCGCGATGGCGTCAAGGACATGGTGCGCATCTCGGACGCGCGCATGAGCGGCACCGCCTTTGGCACGATCGTGCTCCATGTCACGCCCGAGGCGGCGGACGGCGGTCCCCTCGGCCTGGTCAAGAGCGGCGATCGCCTGCGGCTCAGCGTGGCCGAGCGCCGCATCGATCTTCTCGTAAACGCGGCCGAGCTCGCCGAGCGGCGCCGCGTGCAGTTGCGAAGGAGCGCGCCAACGCGCGGTTATGCCAAGCTTTTTCATGAGCATGTGCTACAGGCGGACGGCGGCTGCGACTTCGATTTCCTGCGCCCGGTGCGAGCCTCTGCGCCCAGCGCAGGCGGGAGCTGAAGGCGGGTGCCGATATTGTTGGCCTGGCCCGGCTGTGCTATGATTTTTCGCGATTGCAGAAGCCGTTCATAGCGGCCGGCCGGCTCGAAGATGGTTGGACGGAGACCATGAAGGCACCGGATCTGCGGGTCTCAGTTCTCATAGCCGCGGCTTGGCTCCTCGGCATCACGATGTACTCGATGATGAAGGGGCCTTCGCCGACGGGGGATGAGGTCGGCATCTTGAACGTGTCTGGACCGATCCCCGCCACCTCGACGGCGTTGTCGGGCGACGGCCTGTCCAAGCATAGCAAGCTGCCGAGCCATTGGGCCCATCAGCGCTGGGGCGCGGTCTAGACAACAATAAATGACGCTAGTGTCCTGGTTCTGAAATTCACGACATCGGTAAAACACTTGTCATTGCGAGGCGCCCGAAGGGCGTCGAAGCAATCCAGCCCCGGCGTACGCCGGGGTTCGCATCAGGCGCCCAGCCCCGGCGTACGCCGGGGTTCGCTGCGCTCGCAATGACGGTTATTTCCGGGTGAGACGAACTTCCGAATCGGGACGCCAGGGTGTTGGTCGCCGGACGACGAGCTCGTACGGGACGGGCCGTCGGTCGTCATCGAGCTCCCTCATCGACAAGCCGGTTCCGGCGCCTGTGCTCGTCCTCCATCGCGTGGCGGCCTCGAGCGCAAGCTTCCTCGTTCCCCTGGCCGGCCCCTTGCTTTATCGTGCTGACAGAGCGATTGACGAGGCGGCGGCGGAGGAGGCCCGAGATGAAGCTCTATGACTGCAAGCCCGCGCCGAATCCGCGCCGCGTGCGCATCTTCATGGCGGAGAAGGGCATCGAGATCCCGACGGTCCAGGTCGACCTGCGCGCCCGCGAGCAATTCACGCCCGCCTTCCGCGCGATCAATCCCCAATGCGTGGTGCCGTTTCTCGTGCTCGACGACGGCACCGGCATTGGCGAGGTGCCGGCGATCTGGCGCTATCTCGAGGAGACCCAGCCGGAGGTGCCGCTCATGGGTATGGACGCCAAGGACAAGGCCGTCGTCGCCATGTGGGAGCGCCGCGCGGAGCTCGAGGGATTCGCCGCCGTGGGCGAGGCGTTCCGCAACTCGACTCCCGCCTTCAAGGGCCACGCGCTCTCGGGCCCGCACGGCTACGAGCAGAATGCGGCCCTCGTCGAGCGCGGCAAGGCGCGTACGCTCGATTTCTACGGCGACCTCGACCAGTGGCTCGGCGCGCGCCCGTTCGTCGCAGGCGAGCGCTTCACCATCGCCGACATCACAGCCCTTGTCGCCATCGACTTCGCCGGCTGGATAAAGCTCGCGGTGCCGGCGGAGCACAAGAACGTCAAGCGCTGGTACGACGCGGTCTCGGCGCGGCCGAGTGCGAAGGCGTGAGAAAGCAAGATTGAACAAAGCAAGATTTAGCGCGGAGATCGCAGAGGATTCGCAGAGGCCGCGGAGGAGGAAATATTCGTCCTCTGCGCCCTTTGCGCAACCCCGGCGTCCTCTGCGTTAAAAACTTTCTTACAGACCGCGGAGGCGGATCGCCTATGAAGCTGCCCAAGGAGCGCACTACCTACTCCGCGATCGTCGACCGCGCGCCGCTCAAGCTGCCGGGGAAGGCGCGGCTCGTCGTCTGGCCGATCGTGAACCTCGAGGTGTGGGAGATCGCGCGCCCGATGCCGCGCCAGGTGCTGCCGGCCCCTACCGGCGTCGCCGTGGTGCCCGATTTTCCCAACTGGGCCTGGCACGAGTACGGCATGCGGGTCGGCTTCTGGCGCCTGAAGGCGGCCCTCGAGCGCCACGGCATCACCCCGACCCTCTCGATCAATGCCGCCGTCACGCTCGAGTACCCGCGCGTGGCGGAGGCGGCTAAGGAAGCCGGCTGGGAATTCATGGGCCACAGCTTCGTGCAGATGCCGATCCACCAGCTCGACGACCAGAAGGCGGTGATCGCGAAGTCGCTCGACACGCTCGAGGCGTTCGTGGGCAGGCGCCCGCGCGGCTGGCTCGGCCCCGGCCTCACCGAGACCTACGAGACGCTCGACCTCCTCGCCGCGGCCGGGGTGGAGTACATCGGCGACTGGGTCTTCGACGACCAGCCCGCGAGGCTCGAGACCGCGCACGGCCCGCTCGTGGCATTGCCCTATACGGTCGAGCAGAACGACATTCCGATGATGATCGTGCAGCATCACCGGGCGGACGAGCTCTATTCGCGCACGCGCGACGCCTTCGATCGGCTTTACGAGGAGGGCAGTCTCGGCAGCGCGCGCGTGCTCGCGCTTGCGGTACACCCCTACATCAGCGGTGTGGCGCACCGCATCAAATATTTCGAGGCCGTCCTCGAGTACATGAAGAGCCGCGAGGCGGTGCTGTTCTGGACGGGCGAGCAGATCCTCGATTGGTATCTCGCCGCAACGAAGGCGGCGGCGAAGAAGAGGAAGGGAACCAAGCCATGAACGAGGAGATCCTGGCGCCCGGCTTCAAGGAGGAGCCCTTCTGGTGGGAGGCGGCACCCATCGTGGCGCGGCCGGCGCGCGAGCTCCCCAAGCACGTCGACGTGGTGGTCGTCGGCTCGGGCTATTCGGGCCTCTCGGCGGCACTCGAGCTCGCGCGCGCCGGACGCTCGGTCCTCGTGCTGGAGTCGGGCGTGCCGGGCGAGGGGGCGAGCTCGCGCAACGGCGGCATGTGCGGCGACATGCTCAAGCCCTCGCTTGCCGAGCTCAGCCGGCGCTACGGCGAGCGCCTCGCCATTGCCCTCCTCAAGGAGGGGCGGGAGGCTCTCGACTTCCTCGCCGACTTCATTCCGCGCGAGGGCATCGAGTGTCACTTCTCGCGCATGGGACGCTTCACCGGCGCGCTCAAGCCGGGCCAGTACGAGACACTGGCGCGCGACTCCGAGACGCTTCGGAAGGTCAACGGCTTCGAGTTCGACATGGTGCCCAAGGCCGGCGTGCGCCAGGAGCTCGGCAGCGATCTCTACGTCGGCGGCCGCGTCACCCACCATCACGGCGGCCTGCATCCAGCCCTCTACCACCGCGGGCTCATGCAGCGCGCGCTCGCGGCGGGCGCCCAGGTCGCCGGCGAAACGCCGATGACGGGCTTGCGGCGCGAGATGAGAAGTTTCACGGTCGCGACCCCGCAGGGCGAGATCGAGGCGAGGGACGTGATCGTCGCCACCAACGGCTACACCGGGGCGGAGAGCGGCTGGCTCAGGCGGCGCGTCATCCCGGTGACGAGCTACATCGCCGCGACCGAGGAGCTCTCCGGCAATCTCATGCGCGCGCTCATGCCCAAGGGGCGCATGGTGACGGATACCAATCGCCTGCTCGTCTATTACCGTCCCTCGCACGACGGCAAGCGCATCCTCTTCGGCGGCCGCGCGCACTACCGCCCGACCGATCTCAAGGCGGCGGGTGCGGTGCTGCGCCGCTACATGATCCGCCTCTTCCCGGAGCTCGCGGAGGTGAAGCTCAGCCATTGCTGGTTCGGCTTCATCGCCTACAGCTTCGACCGCCTGCCCCACGTGGGCGTTAATGACGGCGTGCATTACGCGCTCGGCTATTGCGGCTCGGGCGTGGTGATGGCGACCTGGCTCGGCCGCAAGGCGGCCCTCAACGTGCTCGGCTCGCTCGAGGGCCGCAGCGCCTTCGCCGAGATCCCCCACCCGACGCTGCCGCTCTATCGCGGGGTGCCGTGGTTCCTGCCGCTGGTCAAGGCTTACTACCACGCGGCCGACGTGCTGAGCCGGTGAGGGGAGGGCGCCCGCCCGCGGCACCTGCTTTCGCAGGGGCGATGATAAAACGTTTCAACGTGACACAATCACGCTCTAGTGTCGCGATTCGGAAGTTTGTCTCACCCGGAGATAACCGTCATTGCGAGCGGAGCGAACCCCGGCGTACGCCGGGGCAGCGCGCGTAGTGCGAGACCCTCTCTGGATTGCTTCGGCGCCCTTCGGGCGCCTCGCAATGACAAGTGTTTTCCTGATGTGGTGAATTTCAGAACCAGGACACGAGTTGGGCCCGAGCGCCGAGCTCAGTCGAACTTGAAGTTATCCGCGCGAAAGAGCTTGAGGCACGCTTCGACGGCGGCGCCGTCGTAGATGCGTCCCTTGCCTTGGTCGATCTCCGCCAAGGCGGTATCGAGGTCGAGAGCCGGGCGATAGGGTCGATGGGACGTCATCGACTCTACGACGTCGGCAACGGCGAGAATCCTGGCCTCCACACGCATCTCGTTTCCCTTCAGGCCGTCCGGATAGCCTGAGCCGTCGACGCGCTCATGGTGCTGGCGCACGATCTCCGCTATCGGCCACGGGAAGTCCATGGCCTTCAGTATGTCGTAGCCTGACTGCGGATGCCCTTTGAGCAACTCGAACTCCGCCTTTGAAAGCTTTCCCGGTTTGCTCAGGATCTCCGCAGGGACCTTGATCTTGCCAAGGTCATGGATTAGCCCCGCAAATTTGATCCCTTCGACTTGGTCCTCCGGCAAGTGCATCTCCCGGGCGATCGCAACGGCCAGCTGCGCCACGCGTTGCTGGTGACCTGCCGTGTACGGATCCCGCACTTCCACGGTGCCGGCGATCACCCGGATTGTCGCCTCGACGTTGCGCCGGAGCGCCTCCTCCGCTTGCATTCGCTTGGTTACGTCCCTGACCGAGGCCAGCCCGACATAGAGGTCCCCAAAGAACAGGCAGCTGAGCGAAATCTCCGCCCAGAAGAGATGTCCATCCTTCGCCCTGCAATGCCACTCGAATAGCTGCGGCAAGCCGGATCGCGCCTTCTCGAGCCAGGCAAGTGCCGCTTCCTGCGTATAAGGCGAAACCCCCGTCGAGAGTGTGCCGATATCGCCGCCGATGAGCTCGCGCCGCTCATAGCCGAACATTGCACAGCCGGTTTCATTGACATCGACGAATTTGCCCGCGTTGGCGTCGCAGACGAAGATCCCCTCGCTGACCGAGTCGAAAATCGTGTGGAAGCGCTCCTCGCTCTTGCGCAGGTTTTCATCTGCCCGCCGGTGCTCGGTCACGTCCTCGCCCGAGCTGAGCGTGGCAATGATGGAACCCTTGTCGTCCCTGATCTGCGTGTTGTGCCATGCGATGATCCTCTCCTCGCCGGTCTTGGTCAGCACGGGGTTCTCGTGATACTCCATGCCGGGATCCTTTCCGCTAAGGAGGCGCTGA
>DATEQI010000033.1:0-2882 GCA_035272805.1 Alphaproteobacteria bacterium
GTCATGGTGGGGCCGGGGCTGACCATCGACACCGAGCGCTATTTCGTGCTCTGCGCCAACGTGCTGGGCGGCTGCATGGGGACCGCCGGACCCAAGGAGATCAATCCGTCGACCGGCGAGCCCTGGGGCCTCTCCTTTCCGGTCATCACGGTCGCCGACATGGTGCGTGCCCAGAAGCTGCTGATCGACCATCTCGGCATCGACAAGCTGTTCTGCGTCACCGGCGGCTCGATGGGCGGCATGCAGGTGCTGCAGTGGGCCGCGAGCTATCCCGAGCGCCTGGTCACCGCCGTGCCGGTGGCGACGGCGGCACGCCACTCCGCCCAGAACATCGCCTTCCACGAGGTCGGGCGCCAGGCGATCATGGCGGACCCCGACTGGTGCGAGGGCGATTATTTGCGCCGCGGCAAGGTGCCCCAGCGCGGGCTCGCCGTAGCCCGCATGGCCGCCCACATCACCTATCTCTCGGAAGCGGCGCTCCACCGCAAGTTCGGGCGCAATCTGCAGGACCGGCTCAGCATCACCTACGGTTTCGACGCCGATTTCCAGGTGGAGAGCTACCTGCGCCATCAGGGCTCTACCTTCGTCGACCGCTTCGATGCCAACTCCTACCTCTACATCACGCGCGCGATGGACTATTTCGATCTGGCGCAGGAGCACGGCGGCGTGCTCGCGAACGCCTTCCGGAAATCGCCGGTCCGCTTCTGCGTCATCTCCTTCACCAGCGACTGGCTGTTTCCCACTTGGGAGAGCAAGGAGATCGTGCGCGCGCTCAACTCGGTCGCGGCGAACGTGAGCTTCGTAGAGGTCCGCTCGGACAAGGGACACGATGCCTTCCTGCTCGACGAGCCGGAGTTCTTCGCGACCTTGAGCGGCTTCCTCGCGGGTGCTGCCGAGCATATCGGGCTCGAGCCCGCATGAGGTAGGCGTGGAAATGAGCAGGCCTCAGCGGAGCGCGGCCCCGCTCCGGCTCGACCTCCAGATCATCGCCGACATGATCGAGCCGAGGACGCGCGTGCTCGACGTCGGCTGCGGCGACGGAGCGTTGCTCGCCTATCTCGATCGCGCCAAAGGGGTCGACGGGCGGGGCATCGAGCTGAGCCAGGCCGGCGTGAATGCCTGCGTGAGCCACGGGCTCTCGGTCATCCAGGGCGACGCGGACACCGATCTCAAGGACTATCCGAAGCACTCCTTCGACTATGCCGTGCTGAGCCAGACGCTGCCGGCGACGGGCGACCCCAAGGGTGTGCTTCTCCACCTCGTGCGCATCGGCCGCCACGCCATCGTCTCGATCCCCAATTTCGGCTATTGGCGCCTGCGTTTGAGCTTGCTCATGGGCGGCCACATCGCGATCCCGGACGGCAACGCCCACCGCTGGCACGACACGCCCAACATCCATCCTTGCACGATCGCGGACTTCCTAGGCCTCTCGGCGGAGCTCGGCATCCGCATCCTGCGCAGCGTCTCGATCGACCGGCGCGGGCGCATCCGCCAGTCCGGCACGCCGCGCCCGCTCGCCAATCTCGTCGACGAGCAGGCGATCTTCCTCCTGCGCAAGGACTAGAGCGTGAGCTCGTAAAGACGCCCCGGGTCGGCTTGCCGGCGTGCGCTCTACTTCAATAAGCGGCCGTCACTCGCGGCAGGCAGTGCTTCCGGGATGTGCCACCTGCCGACATCGGCATGCGGGGTATCCCACAGCTTCCGCGGCATTCCAGACGGAAAACGAATAGCGATTGATGTGAGACTCGCCGATTACGAGGATTCCAAAGACGGCTGACGTATCCGGGTTAACACGCGACTCTATGGCAGACTCGCCGACCTAAGCACGGATTCAATCGGAAGGGAGCGTCGCCCGGCCGCGCCGCGGGCTTAGGCCTCGATGCGGGCGCGCGCCTCAGCCTCGTGGTGCGCCTTGCCCACCGCCGTCTTCGCCGCGTCGCTGTGCGTGAACATGGCGAGCGTGTCGAGCTCCTCCGCGGCCACGGGCGTGATCGCCTCATCCATGTAGTCCCGCGCGTGCGGGTCGTTTTGGATCTGGCGGCGCACCCGGCCCATGCGGCGGATCAGGCGCACCATCTCGACGTGCTTCCGCACGGTCTCCCAGAGATAGCGCGGATAGAAGACGAAAGCGCTCTCGCGCGGGAAGCTCGGGCGCCGGTCCCCGCGGTACTTGCGCCTGAGATAGCCGCCCTCCTGGGGATGGATATCCTCGAGCGAGATGCAAAAGTGGAACCACTGTATGATGAACTGTGTGGTGGGGAGCCAATGCCCGTGCGCCGCGGCACGGCGCAGGATCGTGGTCATGTGCTCGGGCGAATAGTAGGTCTCCCAGGCGTGGCGGTAGGCCGCTTCCCACTCGGCCTTGGACATCAGCGGGTGGCCCATGGTGACGTGGTCGAGGTCGTATTTGTTGAGGTCGGGGTCGATCGCGACCCCCTTCTCGAAGATATGCTTGTGGTCCTCCGAGCCGGGCAGCGGGGTCAGGCAGGAGAACTGGACCATGTCGAGCGGCAGCTCGCGCTTGATGATCTCGACGTCGCGCACGATCGTCTCGAGCGTGTCGCTGGGGAAGCCCAGGATGTAGCCCGCGCAGGTCTGCACGCGCGCGCGGCGCCAGGCGAGAATCATGTCGCGGTATTCGGTGATCTTGTTCTGCCGCTTCTTGGCGCCGAGGAGGGCGTCCGGGTTGATGCTCTCGAGCCCGATGAAGACCCGGTTGACGCCGGCGCGGCCCGCCTTCTCGATGAAATTCGGGATGCGGTGGCAGAGCGTGTCGACCTGGATGACGAACTTGATGTCGGCCCCCTCGCCCTCGCGCATGGCGATCAAGCGGTCGAAGATGGGCTCCCAATCCTTGTTGCGCACGAAATTGTCGTCGGTGA
>DATEQI010000034.1:0-3316 GCA_035272805.1 Alphaproteobacteria bacterium
CTCCTCGCGCGCATAGGCCGCCGCGCGCGCCGGCAAATCGGCCGCGAGACGGAAGGCGATCTCGGCCTCGACACCTAAGCGCGGGACGAGCTGCGCGGGGATGCGGGCGGGGCTCGCAAAGATGAGCCGCGCGAAGAGGACCCCGCGCTGCACCTCGCCCTCCGGCGGCGCGTTCGCCTTCCACCCGCCACCACGCTCGCCGAGCGCTCGGGTGACGGCGTCCTGGATGGCGTGGGCCTCGCGCACGCTCTGCGGCTGCAAGGAGGGCGGGAGTGCCTCCAAGAGACGGCCGCTCAACCGAGCCTCGACCAGGAGGCCCGCTGCTTCCGCAATCTGCCGGCTATCCAATCCGTACCTCATCGCACCCTACTTGCGGCGTCGGTTGCGGTAACGAAGAAGCGTCGCCTCGCCCGGCGGGTAGGTGCCGAAGAGCGGCGCCCCGCCCTTCACTTGCGCGAGGAGGAAGGCCTCGAGGCGCTCCTGCTCGGCCGCCGCCTCGGCCACCTCGCCGGCGAGATGGGCCGGGAGCACCACCACGCCGTCGCGGTCGCCCACGATCACGTCGTCCGGGAACACCGCGACGCCGCCGCAGCCGATCGGGCAGTTGCTGTCGACGGCGTGATGGCGCGTGACGTTGGCGGGGGCGGCAGGCCCCTTGGCGTAGAGCGGCAGGCCGAGAGCTCCCGCCTCCGCCACGTCGCGCACGCCGCCGTCGCACACGAAGCCGGCCGCACCCCGCACCTTGAGCCGGGCCGCGAGAATGGCGCCGATGCCCGCGGCCCCTGCTTCGCCGCGGCAATCCATCACCAGAACCCGGCCCTTGGCGATGGTCTCTATCGCCCTGCGTTGCGGATGCTCGCGGCTGCCGAGCGATTCGAGGGTGGCGAGGTCCTCGCGCGCCGGGATGTAGCGCAGCGTGCACGCCTCGCCGACCATGTTGCGGCCGACCTCGTTCAGCGGGCGCACGCCCGTCATATAGACGTTGCGGAAGCCGCGCTTCAGCATCTGCGTGGTGAGCGTCGCCGTGCTCACCTCGAGCAAGAGCTTGCGGGTGGAGGGGGCAAGGGCCATGAGGCACTCCTCGGCCTGGTTGGCTTAGGGACACGAGAGCTCAGATCATGCCGCGCTTGGCGGCCGAGCGCACGCGCTTTGAGGACAGCACTCCGCCGCCCGGAGCGGGGGCCCGGGCGAGGAGGTGCCAAGCCGGGTAGACGCGGCGCCGTCAAGGGGGCAGTATGCGCCCCTGAGCGCCCGTGGAGCCGCGCGCATGCCGGCGCCGCGGGCCCCGGAGCCGGTCCCCGGCGGGCCGATTTCTTCAGCAATCTCGACCAGTTAGGTGGAGGACGCCCCGTGTATCCGCAACTCGCTCTTTACATCGACGGAAAATGGCTCCCGCGCGACGGGCGGGAGGCCGAGGAGGTCATCAACCCGGCAACGGAGAAGTCGCTCGGCACCCTGCCGCACGCCAGTGCCGCCGACCTCGACTCAGCACTCGCGGCCGCAGCGAAGGGCTTCAAGCTCTGGCGCGCGACCTCCCCTTACGATCGGGCCAAGATCATGCGCCGCGCGGCGGACTTGATCCGCGAGCGCCAGGAGGCGATCGCGCGCACCTTGACCCTCGAGCAGGGCAAGATCATCGCCGAGGCGCGCATCGAGGTCGCCGTCTCGGCCGACATCATCGAGTGGTACGCCGAGGAGGGAAGGCGCGCCTACGGCCGCGTCATTCCGGGCCGTGTTGCCGGCACGCGCCAGATGATGATCCAGGAGCCGGTCGGCCCGGTCGCCGCCTTCACGCCGTGGAACTTCCCGACCTTGACGCCCGCGCGCAAGATCGGCGGCGCCTTGGCCGGCGGCTGCTCGCTCATCATCAAGGCGTCGGAGGAGACGCCGGGGAGCTGCGTCGAGATCGTGCGCGCCTTTGCCGATGCGGGGCTGCCGGCGGGCGTGCTCAACCTCGTCTTCGGCGTGCCGGCGCGCGTCTCCGAGCATCTGATCGCCTCCGACATCATCCGCAAGATCTCCTTCACCGGCTCGGTGCCGGTGGGCAAGCACCTGGTCGCACTCGCCGCGCAAGGCATGAAGCGCACCACGATGGAGCTCGGCGGCCATTCGCCCGTCGTCGTCTTCGGCGACATCGACCCCGAGAAGACGGCCGAGACCGCGGTCGCCGGCAAGTACCGCAACGCCGGCCAGGTCTGCATCTCGCCCACCCGCTTCTACGTGCACGAGACGGTGCACGACCGCTTCGTCAAGCGCTTCACGGAGGCGGCGAAGGGCCTGGCCCTCGGCGACGGTCTCGCAGACGGCACCAAGATGGGCCCGCTTGCCAATCCGCGCCGCCTCGATGCCATGGAGGGCTTTGTCGCGGACGCGAAAAAGCGCGGCGCCAAGATCGCGGCAGGCGGCAGCCGGCACGGCAATCAGGGCTTCTTCTTCGCGCCCACCGTGATCACCGACATCCCCGAGGACGCACGCATGATGAAGGAGGAGCCCTTCGGTCCGGTGGCGCCGATCACGCCCTTCAAGAGCTTCGATGAGGTCGTCGAGCGGGCGAACTCGCTCCCCTTCGGCCTCGCGGCCTACGCCTTCACCGGCTCGAGCAAGACCGCGACCTTGATTGCGGACGCGCTCGAGGCCGGCATGGTCGGCGTCAACACCTTCGCGATCTCGACCCCGGAGACGCCCTTCGGCGGGATCAAGGACAGCGGCCACGGCCACGAGGGCGGCATCGAGGGCCTCGAGGCCTATACCAACAAGAAGTTCGTGGCGCAGGGGTAAGCGCCGACCCTCGAAAATTAGAGCGTCACCCCCTCCCCATCGGTCGCTCCTCAACGGGCGGCCGATCCCCCTTCAAGGGGGAGGGGATTTTTGATGCTAAGCGATGCGTTATCCCTCCCCCCTTGAGGGGGAGGGTGGGGAGGGGGGTGCATCACGGGCGGCCGCGCCCACGCCCTTGAGAAACTTCGCCAGGCGATGCTCGCCCGACGTCACGGGCGCGTATTTCGGCGGATTGCCGGGGCCTGCGCAGCCCGGCAGGCATGCGATGACGGCATCGTAGTTGGGCTGATAGAAGAAGACGATCGATTGCCTGCGGCTCCCGAGGGCGGCATCGCGCGGCGGATTGGCGACGCGATGGAGGTTGGAGACCCAGCAATCATTCGTCCAAAGCTGCATGAGGTCGCCGAGATTGACGACGAAGGTGTCGGGCGCGATGGCGATCGGCTGCCAGGTCTCGTCGCGCATCCGCACCTCGAGCCCGCCCGGCCGGTTTTCCGATTTGAGAATGGTGAGAGCGCCGTAATCGGTATGAGGCCCG
>DATEQI010000035.1:0-6962 GCA_035272805.1 Alphaproteobacteria bacterium
GGGTCACGTTGCCCAAGTCCCCATCCTTCGAGACGCGTCGCAAGCGCGACGCTCCTCAGGATGAGGACTTGGAGCTTGGGTTTCACCTCATCCTGAGGAGGCCGCGAAGCGGCCGTCTCGAAGGATGAGGTGAAACTGACCTACTACCCAGGTGCTGAGCATCAGCTTTCTACCGGCATGGCGCGCTCGATGATGGCGCGGAAATCGAGCCCGGCGGGCAAGGTGCCGAAGGCGAGCCCATGGGCCCCACCTGGCACATCGTCGAGCCTCGAGGCGCAGAAGGCGTCGGCGATCGCCGGCGGCGCGTGGCGCAGGAGGAGCGAGGCCTGAAGTGCGATGGCCGCGTCCTCGACGAGCCGGCGCGCCCGCGCCTCCAAGCCGCCGCGCTCGGCGAGCTGCCCCTTGAGGCGCTCGACGAAGCGCTCGTAGCGGCGGTCCGCCCCGCGCGCGGCATGGAGCTCCGCGAGCAGCGCCGCGACACTCTCGGGCTCGCGCTCGAGTGCCCGCAGCACGTCGAGGCAGATGACGTTGCCCGAGCCCTCCCAGATGCCGTTGACGGGGGCCTCGCGGTAAAGGCGCGGCATCATGCACTCCTCGACGTAGCCGTTGCCACCATGGCACTCGAGCGCCTCGCCGATATGCACGGGCGCGCGCTTGCAGATCCAGTATTTGGCGATCGCGGTCGCGATGCGGGCGAAGCCGCGCGCCTTGGGCTCGCGCCCGGCGTCGTCGAAGGCGCGCGCGACACGGAAGGCGAGCGCCGTCGCCGCCTCGCATTCGAGTGCCAGATCGGCGAGCACGTTCTGCATGAGCGCCTGGTCGATGAGGCGGCGCTGGAATGCCGTGCGGTACGAGCAATGGTGGAGCGCCTGGACGAGGGCCTGGCGCATGAGGCCGGCGGAGCCGAGCGCGCACTCGAGGCGGGTCCCTTGCACCATGCCGATGATGGTGGCGACCCCGCGGCCCTCCTCGCCCACCAGGCGGCCCCAGGTCTCGTCGTACTCGATCTCGGCGGAGGCATTGGAGCGGTTGCCGAGCTTCGCCTTGAGGCGCTGGAGGAGGATGCGGTTCTTGCTGCCGTCCTCGAGGAAGCGCGGCACGAAGAAGCAGGAGAGCCCGCCCTCGGCATAGGCCAGCGTCAGGAAGGCGTCCGACATGGGTGCCGAGCAGAACCATTTGTGGCCGCTCAAGCGATAGGCCTCGCCCGGCCCGCGCCGGCCCTCCGGCCGCGCCCGCGTGGTGTTGGCGCGCAGGTCGGAGCCGCCCTGCTTCTCCGTCATCGCCATGCCGAAGGTCGCCCCCGTCTTCTCGGCCGCGGGAATGAAGCGGCGGTCGTATGTGTCGCTCGCGAAGCGCGGCTCCCATTCGGCGGCGAGGGCGGGCAGGTGGCGCAGCACGGGAACGCCCGCGAAGGTCATGGCCATGGGGCAGCTCACACCCGCCTCGCCTTGCGTCCACAGATACGCGAGTGCCGCGCGCGCCACGTGGGCGCCGGGGCGCTTCTCGACCCAGGCGAGGCTCGGCACGCGATGGCGGATGGCGAGCGCCATCAGCTCGTGCCAGGCCGGGTGGAACTCGACCTCATCGAGGCGATGGCCGAAGCGGTCATGCGTCTTGAGCTCGGGCGTGAAGCGGTTGGCGAGCTCGGCGAGGCGGATGACCTCGGCGCTGCCGACGACCTCCCCGAGGGCCGCGAGGCGAGCTTCCGCAAACTCCCCGCCTTGGCAGCGCACGGCCGCGCGCAAGGCCGCGTCCGTGCGGTAGAGGTTCACGTTCTCGAAGGGCGGGGGCTGGTTGAGCACCTCGTGGGTGCCGGGCGTGCGGTCGAGCGGCTGGTCGGTCATCGTCGTCCTCGCGGCAGCGCCGGGGTGCGGCCGACTATACACCCGAATGTGAAAGTAGCGATTTGGCGCGTGCGGCGGTGCGCGCTGGCGAATGCAAAAGCCCCGGCGAGGGGCCGGGGCTTGCCGCATCTAGGAAGGTGCCGTGCTTGGCGCTCAGGCCGCCTTGAGGATGTGCTCGAGGCGCTTGATCGCCTGCTTCTCGTCGAGCTTCTCGACGGCGGCAAGCTCGCGCGCGAGGCGGTCGAGGGCGGCCTGATAAATCTGCCGCTCGCTGTAGGATTGGTCGGGCTGGTCCGAGCCGCGATGGAGATCGCGCACCACCTCGGCGATCGACACCGGGTCGCCCGAGTTGATCTTGGCCTCATACTCCTGGGCGCGCCGGCTCCACATCGTGCGCTTGGCGCGGCTCCTGCCCTTGAGCGTCTTGAGCGCCGACTCCATGACCTTGCGCGTCGAGAGGCGGCGCAGGCCCGCGTGGCGGACCTTGGCGACCGGGATGCGCAGCGTCATCTTCTCCTTGTCGAACTGGATCACGAAAAGCTGCAGCGCCGTGCCCGCGATCTCCTGGGTCTCGACACCCGAGATGCGGCCGACGCCGTGCGTCGGATAGACGACGAAGTCACCTTTGGCAAAACCGTACTCGTTGGCCATTCTTTGTTTCTGACTGCTCATTGGCGCCTCTGAGAATTCGCATCGAACCATCAACGCGGAGCGCCCCCCTTGTGCACGCTCCGCCGCTTATCTTGCTTCTCTTGTCAGGCCGTTGTGGGCGTCGATCGAGCCACGCGACGGACGGCCCCTCTGCGGGGCCGCAGGACCGGAAGCCAAACTTATATCATAAAATGCGCTAAAAGTGTAGCCCCGCCGCTCTGCGGCAAGCCGCCGCAGTTCTCGGTTTCTAACCGGTAACCGACGTTAAAGAGGTTAAATTAGGGCCCAGCCGGTGCGGTGGCGAGCCCGGCCCAGGCCGGGGCCGAAGTCAGCGCTTTCCCGGGTTGGCACTGAAAAACTTGTCGAATTTGCCCTCGACCCCCTTGAACGCGTCGGCGTCGGGCGGCGGCTCGCCGCGGCGGGTGATGTTGGGCCAGCTTTGCGCATATTGGCGGTTGATCTCGATCCATTGCTCCAGACCGCCGTCGGTATCGGGCTTGATCGCCTCGACGGGGCACTCGGGCTCGCACACGCCGCAATCGATGCACTCGTCCGGATGGATGACGAGCATGTTCTCGCCCTCGTAGAAGCAATCGACCGGGCAGACCTCGACGCAGTCCATGTACTTGCACTTGATGCAAGCGTCGTTCACGACGTAAGTCATCGTCTTCTCCTGCTTCCTTCGACGGGGCCGGCACCCCACGGCTGCCGAGACATGGGGTGGAGCTGCTTCCCTCTGCCGCGTCTTGCGCCCGATTGCGCCTGCTAGATAAGCCGAAGGTGAGTGCCGGAGCAAGCGGGATTCCAAAGCGTATCGGCAGGTTTTTTCGAGCCATGGCCCGCCTCCGGCGGCGTCTCCGACGGCCTACCCGCTCCGTTATTTAGGCCCTCGCTGACCTCCCGGGTAGACCCTCTCGCCAGCCCACACTTCAGCCGTCCTCCGTGAGCCGGTCGATCGCGCGCCGCTCGCGCTTGGTGGGGCGTCCGCTGCCCGGCTCCCGCTCGCCTGAGGGTGCGGTACGCCCCGCCTCCCCGCGCGAGGAAGCCGCGGGCGCCAGATCCTCGTAAAGCAGACGGGCCTCGCTCGCCGGCCCGCGCCGCTCGCCCAGCGCCAGCACCTTGACGACGCGGATCTGCGCGCCTTGCGGGAAGGTCAGCACGTCGCCTGGCCTGACCGCTTGGTGGGCCTTGTGCACGGAGGCGCGATTGCGGCGGATTTTGCCGGAGGCGGCGAGCCGTGCCGCGAGCGAGCGGCTCTTGAAGAAGCGGGCGTACCAGAGCCACTTGTCGAGCCTGAGCGAGCCCTCCTCGACGGCGGCGGCCGACTCCTCTAAGGCCTGCGTCCCCGCCTCCTCATGAGCGGACAAGGCGGAGCTCCTTGAGCACGGCGAAGGGAGAGTCCGGCGCTTGCGCCGCGGCCTCTGCCGCCTTGGCCGCCGCGCGGCGGTGCCGCCGGCTGCGCTCGCTGCCGCGGCCTTTGCGCACGAAGCGCTCCTCGCCCTCACTACCCTCCTTGCGATAGCCAAGGGCTGCGAGCACGGAGGCCAAGTCCTCCTTGCGGCAGGCGATGAGCGAGAGGAGTGCTGGCGTCGCCGCGAGTGCCCCCTGGCGCGAGAGACGCAGCGCCTCGAGGGCCAGGCGCTCGAGGCGGTCGGCGCGCACGGCGATGCGCCCCTCCACGCGGTAGCCGATCGCCTCGTAGTAGGCCTCGGGCAATGCCGGATCGAGGGCCACGGAGATCCGGCCGGCGGGCGGCGGGGCGACGAGATCGACCATGTCGTGATGGACCGCCCAGAGCAGCGTCTTGAGCGCGATCGGCGCCGGCTTGAGGAGGAGAGGCAGATAGACGGCGTCAACGCCGATGCGCACGCCGAGGCGCTTCAATGAAGTGCGCGCCCGCCCATCGAGTGCCGCCACGAGCGGCGCCACCGCGCGGCGCGGCACGATGCCGAGCGCTTCCTTGAGCTGATAAGCGAGCCCGCGCGCCTCGCCCTCGAGTGCGGCCGTCTCGAGCGCGTAGAGCGGGGCCAGGCGCTCGCGCAAGAGGGTGGCGAGCCGACCCGCGAGATGGCGCCGCAGCGTCTCGCGCGCCTGCGGCTCGATGAGATCGCTCGGCAGGAGAAGGAGGCGCGGGCGCAAGGGATGCTCGCCCGCCTCGAGATAGGCGACGGGCTCGTTGCGCCAAAGGAAGCGGCCGTCGGGCCTGAGCTCGAAGGCCTCGCCCGCGTCCGCCATGCAGCGTTGCATGCGCGCGGGGATCTCCGCCTTGAGCGCGCGCAGCGCAGCACTCACCAGGGCTTTCGTCTCATCGGGCGAGCCGCTCTCCTCGGGAAGGAAGCGGAAGCCCTCGAGCCGGCCCACGCCCTCGCCCTCGACCAGCACGTCGCCCGTGCGCGTGACGGCGGCGAGAAGCTCGCGCCCGTCGCGCATGCGTCGCTGCAGCGTCGCGGCCCGGCGGTCGACGAAGCGTTGCGTCAGCCGCTCATGGAGCGCATCCGAGAGCCGGTCCTCGATTCCGCGTGCGCGCTCCTGCCAATGAGAGGCGTTGGGCAGCCAATCGGCGCGGTGGGACACGTAGGTCCAGGTGCGCACGAAGGCGATGCGCTGCACCAGGGTGTCGATGTCGCCGTCGGGCCGGTCGAGGGAGGCGAGCTGGTTCGCCACCCAATCCTCGGGCAAGCGCTCCTCGGGGCCGATGAGGTGGAGAAAGATGCGCTTCAAGAGGCGGACGTGCGCGTCGCTCATGATCTTGCGGAAGTCCGGGATCTGGCAGACTTCCCAGAGCAGGCGAACGGCGGCGGGGCCTTGCACCAGGGGTGCGATGTCGGCGTCGCGCGCGAGGGCGACCAAGGCCTGAAAATCCTCCTGCTCGCGCGCGCGCCTGAGGAAGGGCACCTGAGGTGGGGTCTCGAGGCTGCGCACGAGCGCGTCGAGCGAGCGAAAGTCGAGATCGACGTTGCGCCAGTAGAGGATCTTCAAGGGCTCGAAGCGGTGGTCCTCGATCGCGCTCACGAGCTCGGGCTCGAGCGCGCCGAGCGCGCCCGTGGTACCGAAGGTGCCGTCCGACATGTAGCGCCCGGCGCGGCCGGCGATCTGGGCGAGCTCGGCGGGATAGAGCTTGCGCGGCGCCCAGCCGTCGAACTTGACCAGGCTCGAGAAGGCGACGTGGCTCACGTCCATGTTGAGCCCCATGCCGATGGCGTCGGTTGCCACCAGATAGTCGACCTCGCCCGCCTGATACATCGCGACCTGCGCGTTGCGCGTGCGCGGGCTCAAGGCCCCGAGCACGACGGCCGTGCCGCCGCGCTGGCGGCGCATCGCCTCGGCGAGCGCGTAGACCTCCTGCACCGAGAAGGCCACGACCGCACTCCGCGGCGGCAGCCGCGTGAGCTTGCGCGGCCCCGTATAGCTGAGCTTGGAGAAACGCGGGCGCGCGACGAACTCGATGCCGGGGACGAGCTTCCGCAAGTGCGGGCGGATGGTGTCGGCGCCGAGCAGCATGGTCTCCTCGAGCCCGCGCGCATGCAGCAGGCGGTCGGTGAAGACGTGGCCGCGGTCCGGGTCGGCGGCGACCTGGATCTCGTCGACGGCAAGGAACTCGACCACGCGGTCGAGCGGCATCGCCTCGACGGTGCATACCCAATAGGCGGGGTGCGCCGGAACGATCTTCTCCTCGCCGGTCACGAGCGCCACGGCCTCGCGGCCCTTCAGGCGCACGATGCGGTCGTAGTTCTCGCGCGCGAGCAGGCGCAAGGGGAAGCCGATCATGCCCGTGCGATGGCCGAGCATGCGCTCGATCGCAAGATGCGTCTTGCCGGTGTTGGTCGGGCCGAGCACGGCGATCGGCGGGCGGGGGCTGCGGGTCATGGCGTCGGAACGGCTCTTGCCTCGCGGCTCGTGATTGCAGCACTAGCCCATGGGGCTCTTGAGCGGCACGAAGGCGACCGGCAGCGTCACGCGCTCGACGACGCCGCCCGCGAGCGTCTTCTCGACGACGAGGAGCTCCTGATAGCCGCCCGGCTCGCCCACGGGAATCACCAGGCGCCGTCCGCTCTTCAGCTGTGCGATGAGCGCCTCGGGGATCTTGGGTGCCGCGGCGGTCACGATGATGCCGTCGTAAGGTGCCGCCTCGGGCCAACCGAGGGCACCATCGCCCAGGTGCACCTCGACGTTCGCGTAGCCGAGGCGCTCGAGGCGCCGGGCCGCGGACTCTGCGAGCTCGCGCACGACCTCGATGCTGTAGACCTTGGCCACGAGCTCGGCGAGCACGGCGGCCTGGTAGCCGCACCCGGTCCCCACCTCGAGGACGACGTCGCCCGCGCGCGGCTCGAGCATGTCGGTCATCACCGCGACGATATAGGGCTGCGAGATGGTCTGGCCGCAGCCGATGGGAAGCGGGGCATTGTCGTAGGCGTAGCCCGCGTCCTTCTCCGGCACGAACGCCTCGCGCGGCACCTTGGCGAGGGC
>DATEQI010000036.1:0-4245 GCA_035272805.1 Alphaproteobacteria bacterium
CGGCGCCGGCGGAGGTGGCGGCGGCGGTGGCGGCGGCGGAGGTGGCGGCGGTGGCGGCGAGGTGGTCGAGGAGCCTGTGATCAAGCCGTAGAAGTTATCCTCGATGGTATTCGGCGGGTCGTCCTCGCGATGGCGGTGGATCAGGGTCTTCGGCGTGCCGAAATAGTAACGGATGCCGATCAGGCCGAACTCGGCACCCTTGCCGGAGACGCCGCCGTCGGCGAAAAAGGCCAGACCCGGCAGCGCCTCGATGCCCGGCTGATATTCGACGCCACCGAGACCGAGCGGCCGCACCGGGTTGTATTCGGCACCGGCCGTGAACTTCAAATCCTCGATCGGATACCAGGAGAGCTTGACCCGCCCGAAGCCGCCATGCTTCACCGAGCCGTCCTGAAAGCCGGCCGCACCCGCAAGGGTGAAGGGACCGAGGTAAGCCTCGCCCTCGCCGCCGAAGCGGTTGAGCGTTTGGCCGTCGCGGGTCACATGCACGCCGAAGCCGCCGAGCAAGCCCTGCGCCGGGTCGCGCCAGAAGCCCTGTCCGCCGACCCCCCAGAATAGGCCCCCGGAGTTGCCGAGGGCGGCATCGAGTTGGGCGCCGAAACTGTCGCCCACCGGTACGCTGCCGCTGCCGCTCAAGAAGCCGAAGCCCTGGCCTTCGCCGGCACCGCCTTCGGCCGAGACCTTGGCGTTGGGGGCCGACACCGCCGGCCCCTCGGCCAAGGCGCCGTGCGAGAGCCCGGCACCGAAGAGCGCTGTGATGGCGCCCACGAGGCCGCCGCCGCGCAAGCGCCCGAGCCAGCGCCGCCGCCGTGGGCGATCCAGGCGAGAGGCGCGGTCGACCGCGATCACCGGCACGTCGGGCAATGTGGTGCCGAGCCGGACCTCGAGCGGGAAATGCGCGTCGCCGTCGGCGCCCCAAGCGGCAAGCGCGTTTGCGACCCTGGCCTCGATGCCGGGTCGGCGCGCCGCGGCAACGCCCCCCTCGCCCGCGAGCGTGTCGGGCGAGAGGACGAGATAGAGCGTCCGGCTTGCGGGCTCGAGATAGGCGCCGCGTAACTCCTCGCGGAGTGCCGCCGCGATGCGCCCGACGGCGCGTAGCAACGCTCCCGCGCGGCGCACGGCGTGGGTCGGATCGTGGAGCAGGGCCTCGTGGCGGAAGGGCTGAAGCGCCTCCTCGAGGCTGCGCGCGCGCGCAAGCCGGCGATAGGCGATGGCGCGAACGCGGCAACGGGCGGCGATGCCGGCGCGGGCGAGTGCCGCCTCGGCCTCGGCGGCAAGCGCGCTCCGCTTGTGCTCGGGCGCCACATGGAGCGTGACCCGCGCCCGCGTCCCCCCGTCAATGCCAGCAAGGAAAACCGGCCGTGAGATGCGCGCGAGCGCCTCGCTCGCCGCAGCCGGCTTGCGCACCTCCCCCATCTCGCCTCTCTGTCCCATCCCCAGTCTTGCCTCGGACGCGCGCAGCTCGCGCAGCGCCAAGACGTGCCAAAGAATGCACGCAAAGAGACGCATCCGCAAGTTGAGATTGCCGAGATCGCCGGGCCGAGATCGCCGAGACTGCCGGGGAGGAGATGTCCGGGCCCGGTGCCGCAGGGCGCGCGCGGGCCGCGCTCTGAGGAGGCCGCCCCCGATCCAAGCCGGGTGGGCTGTGCGCGGCCGCAGCTTCTGCTATGCTTGCGCTCCCTCTGCGCGCCTTTTCGGCAGCTGTCGAAACGCAGGGGCGAGAGAGAAGGGGCGATGAGCGACGGTTGCGGCGGCGAGAGGGTGAGCGATGCGATGGCTTAGCGGCGCGCTGCTGTTCCTCGGTCTGCTCGCATCCTCCGGATGCGGCTTCCATCCGATTTACGCCGAATCTTCGGATGCGACCCCGGTCGGCGCCCAGATGGCCCAGGTGAAGGTGGACCCCATCGACTTCTCGGCGCTGCAGGCGGCGAAACTCTTCCGCTTGGGGCAGGAGCTGCACAACGCGCTTCTCGCCCGCATCAATCCCGACGGCAGCCCGGGGAAGGCGACTTATGCGATCAGGGTGACGCTGAGCGAGGCCGAGGCCGACGTAGCGATCGATCCCTCGGGACTGTCACAACGCGCGAGCATCGTGGAGACGGCGAGCTTTAAGCTCGTCTCGCTGGCCGACGGCAAGCAGGTGATGACAGGCACGAGCACGGGCGTGAACAGCTTCGGCAACGTCTCGAACGCGTACGCAACCGTGGAAGGACGCGAGGACGCGCGCAGGCGCGCGATTGCCTATCTCGCCAGCGATATAGCTGCGCGCGTAGCGCTTTATTTCCGGCGGCAGCCGGCCGAAGCGAAGAAGTAGCCGAGCGGGCCTCGCCGGCCGCCTTAAGCGGGTTTAGCACCGACCCGAGCGGCGCTGTCTCAAGATTGCATCCAATCGATGGAGCGCTCGCAGCGCGCACGACCGCGTCGCCGAGGCCGGCCAGGGGAATTCGTAACCTTGTTTTATTTTTTTGCGGCTACCCTTCCAGCCTATGGCGCGACAGGATTCCCCCACTTGCTTCGTTGCGCCGGTCAAGATGGCGGCCGGCCGCAAGGCGGCACCAGGGAAGCCCGCCGCGTCGGGCGCTGCGCGCGGGTACAAGCTGGTGAGCAAAATACCGATTTCGCAGCTCGTGATGCGCCAGCAGCCAATCGCCAAAGCGGCAGAGGCAGGGCCAGCGCGCTCGGCCGAGACGAGGGCATGCGCGCCCGCGGAGCGCCGGCCGGCCGCGGCCACAGGGGCGCTCAAGCGAAGGCCGGCCATCACGCATCCGGGTGCCTTGCTGCGCGATGACGTGGTGCCCGCCTTTGGCCGCTCTCCGGCCCAGATCGCGCGCCTTCTCGGCGTGTCGCCGCGGAGCCTCGCAGCACTCCTCGACGAGCGGGCGCCACTCACGGCGGAAATGGCATTACGTCTCGGCAAGCTGTGCGGCAACGGGCCGGAGCCGTGGCTAGAGCTGCAAGCGCACTACGACCTCGCGCGGCTGAGCAAGGCCAAGCGTGCGGAAATCGCCGCCATCCCCACGCTGGCGGCAGTGTAAGCCGGCGGTGCCGAGGCGGAGAGCCGAGGATTCCGCTTGGCCGCGAGCGGCGCCGACAGCGCCTTATCTCAAGCGCCGGCCCCACACCAATTCGATGACAAGCCCCAATAGGAGCAGGCACAGCACGAGCGGCAGCCCGAACAGCGTCGCCAAGATCCGGCTCGATCCGCTCCACGAGAAGTCCGGCACCTCGACGCCGATATGGCGCAATCCCCCCCCGACGGAAAAATCCGGCCAATGGCCGGTCATTTGCCACGTCGCGATCTGGTAGACGATCGTACCCACCGCGAGCAGGACACACAAAACTGAGAGGACCCTATACATGAGCAGGCAGCCCTCCTTCGCCTGGGGCCGGGGGGTGCGCGGCGTGGCGGAGCCGGCCGGCGCAACTGCTTATGATATCGCCCCGGATGGGCGATGCGAAACCGCGATTATGGCGCTCGGCTCGATCTTCGCTGCGGGAAGCGATGGTCGTTTCCTCCGGCACCCCTGGGGTGCTCGCCACCTCGAGCACGAGCCCCTCGGGCGGGAGCCAAGGGCGCAGCACGGCGAGGATCGGCTCGCGATTGCACGCGGCGGCCGGTGCGAAGAGCCGCCGGTCGGGCGTGGAGGGGGGTGCCATCAAGGCAACACTGCCTTTTTCCGATCTCCTGAGGCCTGAAACAGGCCGAATCATGCCCATCAGCAGGACAAGCAGCGCTGCGAGCACCGAGGCGGCGGCCCAGGCGCCGTCTTTGACCTGGATCAAAGCGCGATCGGTTTCATGCGGTTAATACCAGCCAAATTACTCCCAAGGCCTAGGAAATAGTGAGCTTAGACATGCATGATGCGGACGGTGGCAGCGGTGGGTTCGAGATAGTAGCCCGTGAGGACTTCTCGGACGTCACCTACCTGTTGGAGATTCGCCATCCTTTGATGGCAAAAGCCGCCAAACCCGGGCAGTTCGTCATCGTCATGTCGCATGAGCACGGCGAGCGCATACCGCTCACCATCGCGGACTTCGACCGCGCAAAGGGAACGGTCACCCTGGTCATTCAGGCGGTCGGGAAGACGACCCGGGAGATGCAGCAGAACTGCAAGGTCGGAAGCACGCTTTACGCGCTTGTTGGGCCCATGGGCCTGCCAAGTACCACGGGCAGCGCAAAGAAGGTCGTGTGCGTCGGCGGGGGGCTCGGCGTGGCCCCGATCTTTCCTCAGGCGCGCGGCTTCA
>DATEQI010000037.1:0-2733 GCA_035272805.1 Alphaproteobacteria bacterium
GGCCTTGCGGCCGGCCTCGAGGTCGACGCCGCGCGCATGCGGAGCAATCTCGATCTCACGCAAGGCCTCATCGTCTCGGAGGCGGTGATGATGGGATTGGCGCCGCATCTCGGCCGCCAGCGCGCCCACGACATCGTCTACGACATCTGCCGCGCGGTGGTGAAGAGCGGGAAGCCGCTCCTCGACCTCCTCGCCGCGGACAAGGAGATTGCCCGTCACATGACGCGCGCCGAGCTCGCCGAGCTCGCCGATCCCGCGAATTATCTCGGCCTTGCCGGCGAGATGGTCGACCGGGTGCTTGCCTTGGAGCCGGCGTCGCAGTGAAGACACTGCAATTGCATTTAGCGCTTCCCCGCGGTCCGTCTTTACCGGCGAAAGCCGGTATCCATGCAGCGGGGCCACGCAACCCACAGGATGCTCGCTCGACGATGGGTCCCGGCTTTCGCCGGGACCTGGGATTATCGTATTCATGAGTCTTCAATTCTGATTGCCGTGGCATTGAGGGGAGGTGGCTTATGTTCGAAGGCTTCGCGCGAACGGAGATCGAGACCAGCGGTGCGTGCATCCACCTCCGTCATGGCGGCAAAGGCCCGCCGCTCTTGCTGTTGCACGGCAATCCCTTGACGCACGTCTCCTGGCACAAGATCGCGAACCGCCTGGCGGAACGCTTTTATGTCGTCGCCGCCGACCTGCGCGGCTACGGCGACAGCTCAGCCCCGGAGCCCGGCGAGAACCACATCAACTATTCCTTCCGGGCGATGGCCGAGGATCAAATCGAGGTCATGGCGGCCCTCGGCCATGAGCGCTTCTTCGTCGCCGGCCACGATCGGGGCGCGCGCACGGCGCACCGCATGTGCCTCGACCATCCGGCGCGCGTCTTGAGGGCAGCCCTCATCGACATCCTTCCGAGCCACTACATCTGGACCCACACCTCGAAGGAGTGGGCGCTCAAGTCATGGCATTGGCCCTTCATGGCGCAGCCGTTCGATTTTCCGGAGCGCATGATGGCCGCGGTGCCGGCAGAATGGTACATGGAGAAGAAACTCTCCAAACCCGGCATCGGCCTGCGCCCGTTCACGCCGGAGGCCTTCGCCGAATATGTGCGTTGCTTCACCTGGAAGACGATCCGCGGCTCCTGCGAGGACTATCGCGCGTGCGTTACCTGCGATCTCGAGATGGATCAGGCCGATTTCGAGAGCGCGCGAAAAGTCGCGATGCCCGCGCTGGTGATCTGGGGCAGCGAGAGCCACACCGGTTCGGTCCACGGCGATCTCCTGCCGATCTGGCGTCAATATGCGAGCCAGGTCACGGGCGGCCCCATCGCATGCGGGCACTATGTGCCCGAGGACGCCCCCGAGGCGACCTACGAGTGGCTCATGCGATTCTTCGGTGGCTAGTATCTCTGTCATTGCGAGCCGAAGGCGAAGCAATCCAGGCCTCGCGCGTCATCCTGGATTGCTTCGTCGGCTGCGCCTCCTCGCAATGACAGTTCGGAAGGGAGATACGCAATGAACATCCTCGTGCTGCCGGGCGACGGCATCGGTCCAGAGATCACGGCGGCGACCATGCGGGTAGTGGAGCGCGTCAACGCCGCCTTCGGCCTCGGCCTGGCGTTCTCCTATGCTGAGATCGGCCTCGCGGCACTCGAGCGCACGGGCACGACGTTGCCCGAGCCGGTGATGGCGGCGGCGCGCGCGGCCGACGGCATCATCCTGGGGCCGGTCTCGCACAACGAGTACCCGCCGCGCGCAGAGGGCGGGATCAACGTCTCGGGCGAGCTCAGGGTCAAGCTCGACCTCTTCGCCAACATTCGCCCCAATCGCAGCCGGCCTGGAATCGTCCAGCACGCGCGCACACCGATCGACCTCGTGATCGTGCGCGAGAACACCGAGGGCTTCTATGCCGACCGCAACATGTTCGCCGGCAGCGGCGAGTTCATGCCCACGGAGGACATGGCGCTGGCGGTGCGCAAGGTCACCGCCGCGGCCTCGAGCCGGATCGCGCGGGCGGCCTTCGAGCTCGCCCGCGAGCGCCGCCGCAAGGTGACGGCGGTGCACAAGGCGAATGTGCTGAGGCTCTCCGACGGCCTCTTCCTGCGTGAGGTACGGAAGGTCGCGGGCGAGTTCCCCGACGTGGCGCTCGACGAAGTCATCGTCGACGCCATGGCCGCCCTCCTCGTGCGCGACGCCCGGCGCTTTGACGTCATCGTGACGACCAACATGTTCGGCGACATCCTCTCCGACGAGGCGGGCGAGCTCTCGGGCAGCCTCGGCCTTGCCGGCAGCTTGAACGCCGGCGACAGCCATGCCTTCGCCCAGGCGCAGCACGGCTCCGCACCCGACATCGCCGGCCGGAACATCGCCAATCCGACCTCGCTCATCCTCTCGGCCGCCATGCTGCTCGCCTGGCTCGGCCGCCGCCATGAACAGGAGCGCCTCTCCCGCGCCGCCGCCGCCATCGACGCTGCGATCGACGCAGCGCTCGCCGATCCCGCCCTCCACACGCCCGATCTCGGCGGGAGGTGCGGCACCGACGCATTCGCCGCCGCCGTGGCGGAGAAGCTCAAGCCTGAATCGCATAGCGCCGGTTGAGCCAGCGCCCCACCAGCGAGAGCAGCGCGCACAGCACGAAATAGCTGGCCGCGAGTGTGGCGATGATGGGCACCGGCTGGAACTCCCGCGCATTGACGGCGAGTGCCGCACCGGTGAGCTCGGTGACGCCGATGACCGCGGC
>DATEQI010000038.1:0-3933 GCA_035272805.1 Alphaproteobacteria bacterium
GCGAGATTCGCCGGCTGATGGACGACCTGCTGGAGACCATGTATTCGGCACCCGGCATCGGGCTTGCGGCACCCCAGGTGGGGGTCGCCAAGCGCGTGCTCGTCGTCGACATCGCCAAGGAGGGCGCGGAGCCGGCTCCCCTGCAGATGGCGAACCCCGAGGTCCTGTGGCGCTCGGAGGAGCTCGCGACCTACGAGGAGGGCTGCCTCTCGCTCCCCGAGCATTATGCGGACGTGGAGCGTCCGTTGCGCTGCCGGGTGCGTTATCTCGACGCCGAGGGCGAGATCCGCGAGCTCGCGGCGGAAGGCCTGCTCTCGACCTGCATCCAGCACGAGATCGATCACCTGGAGGGCATCCTCTTCGTCGATCATCTCACAGCCCTCAAGCGCGGCATCATCCTGCGCAAGCTGCGCAAGGCCAAAAAGCTCAAAGAGGCCGTGCCTGCGTGAGCCGCCTGGGCGCGTCGTGACCATGAGGCTCGCCTTCATGGGAACGCCCGAATTTGCCGTGCCGGCGTTGGCGGCCCTGCTGGGCGCCGGCCACGGCGTCCTCGCTGTCTATACCCAGCCGGCACGGCCGGCGGGGCGTGGCCAGCGGCTTCGGCCTTCGGCCGTCGCGCGCTTCGCCGAAGCGCACAAGCTTCCCGTGCGCACGCCCAAGAGCCTCACCGATCCCGCGGAAGCGGCGCATCTCGCCGCCTTGGCCCTCGATGCGGCGGTGGTCGCGGCCTACGGGCTCATTCTCCCGCGCGCGATCCTCGCTACCCCGCGCCTTGGCTGCCTCAACATCCACGCCTCGCTCTTGCCGCGCTGGCGCGGGGCGGCACCGATCGCACGCGCCATCCTCGCCGGCGACAGCGAGAGCGGGATCACCATCATGCAGATGGACGAAGGCCTCGACACCGGGCCCATGCTTCTGCAGGAGCGCGCCGCGATAGCATCCGATCTGACCGCAGGGGCACTCGCTCAAGCGCTCGCCGAGCTCGGCGCCCGCCTCATCATCGAAGCTTTGGACGGGCTGGCGGCGGGGCGCCTCGCGGCAAAGGCCCAGCCGCAGGAGGGCGTCACTTACGCGCACAAGATCGGCAAGGCCGAGGCGCGGCTCGACTGGCAGCGCCCGGCGGAGCTGCTCGCGCGGCAGGTGCGCGCCTTCAGCCCGGCACCCGGTGCCTGGTGCGAGCTTGCCGGCGAGCGCGTCCGCGTGCTTGCCGCGGCGCTTGCAGCGGCCGGCCCTGCCGCCCCGCCCGGCACCGCACTCGACGACAGCTTGACACTCGCCTGCGGCTCCGGGGCCTTGCGTCTCGTCTGCCTGCAGCGCGCGGGCGGCAAGGCGATGGAGGCCCGTGACTACTTGCGCGGGCGTGCGGTGCCTGCGGGCACGGTGCTCACGTGACGCGCTACAAGCTCACGCTCGAGTACGACGGCAGCGGCTTCGTCGGCTGGCAGCGCCAGTTGAACGGCCTCTCGCTGCAGGAGGTGCTCGAGACCGCGGTCTTGCGCTTCTGCGGCGAGCGGGTGACGAGCCACGTCGCCGGGCGCACCGATGCCGGCGTGCATGCGCTCGGCCAGGTCGCGCATATCGATCTCGCGCGCGCGCCGGCAGCCGAGCCCGAGGTGGTACGCGACGCCGTCAATTTCCACATGAAGCCCCACGCGGTTGCGGTGCTTGCGGCCGAGGTGGTGGGCGAGGATTTCCACGCCCGCTTCTCGGCGCGTGAGCGCGCCTATCGCTACCGCATCGTCAACCGCCGCGCGCCGCTCACACTCGAGGCCGGGCGCGCCTGGCTCGTCCAGACGCCGCTCGATCTGGAGGCGATGCGGAAGGCGGCCGCGGAGCTGATCGGCCGGCACGACTTCACGAGCTTCCGCGCGACCGAATGCCAGGCGAAGTCGCCGGTGAAGTCGCTCGACGTGCTGTCGCTGGCAAGGGAGGGGCAGGTCGTCACGCTCGAGGCCCGCGCGCGCTCCTTCCTCCATCACCAGGTGCGCAACATGGTCGGCACGCTCAAGCTGGTGGGCGAAGGCAAGTGGACGCCCGCGGACGTGCGCCGCGTGCTCGAGGCGCGCGACCGCACGCAGGCAGGGCCGACGGCACCCCCCGACGGGCTCTATTTGCATGAGGTGCTCTACTAGATTTGGAAGTTCCTCTTACGCGGAGAGAATCGTCATTGCGAGCGCAGCGAACCCCGGCGTACGCCGGGGCAGGGCGCCAGACGCGAGACGCGTTCTGGATTGCTTCGGCGCCCTTCGGGCGCCTCGCAATGACGAGTGTTTTCCCGATGCAGTGAATTTTAGAGCCAGGGCAGCAGCAGGCCGACTATCGCCTCAGGCGATGCCGAGGCGCGTGTCGACGATGTAGCTCACGATGGCGCTGAGGACGAAGTCGAGCGTGACGAGGCCTGCCGCGGCGAGCCGCGTGATGCCGAGCGTGGTGCGCGCGATGAACCAAAGCATTACGAGGATCACGACCCGCACCGCGAGCTCGAGCGGGTTCGACACCGCCTTGGGCAGGAGCTCGCCCGCCGAGATCGCGTCCACGGGCAATTGGAACGCGGCGATGACCACGCTCGCCCAGTTGTAGGCGACGATATAAAGGAAATACTGCTGCTGCCGGTCGATCGCCTCGCATATGTAATACATCACGAAGGGGTAGGTGAAGACGAGCACGACGTAGGCAGCGCTCTCGAGGAGGAAGATGCGCGTGGCACTTGCCGCCACCGTCGAGAGATCGAGATCGAGGAAGACGATGAGGAGATAGGCGGGCGCCACCAGCACCGCCGCGAAGAACGAGCGCCAGAAGCCCGCATGCGTGGCGTTGAAATAGGCGAGGCCTTGGGAATCGAAACGGCAGAGCCGGTAGGCGCCGTAAATCCCGTAGAGGATCTCCCGTGGCTCGATCATGGCGCGCTGAAGTAGCCCGCGAGCACGGCCTCGTAGATGCGGGTGAGCTGCTCCAGGTCTTGAACGGCCACGCTTTCGTCGACCTTGTGCATGGTGCGGCCGACGAGGCCGAACTCGACGACGGGGCAGTGGTCCTTGATGAAGCGCGCGTCCGACGTGCCGCCCGTCGTGCTGAGCTCGGGCGTTATCCCCGTTACTCGCGCGACCGAGGCGGCGACGAGCCGGCTCAGCGGTCCCGGCGAGGTGAGAAAGGCGACGCCCGAGACCTCGATCGCGAGATCGTAGTCGCGGCTCACCCTATCGAGGCGGCGGTGCAGCCAGGCCTCGAGGCTCTCGGGCGTGTGCAGGTCGTTGAAGCGGATGTTGAAGCGCGCCGCGGCCTCGCCCGGGATCACGTTGTTCGCCGGGTTGCCCACGTCGATGCTCGCGATCTGGAGCGTGGAGGGCTGGAAGTAACGGCTGCCCTCGTCGAGCGGCTCGCTCAAGATCGCCGTCAGCATGCGCACGATCTTGTGCGCGGCATTGTCGGCGAGGTGGGGGTAGGCCGTATGGCCCTGGATGCCGCGCACCTCGAGCCGGCCGACGAGGCTGCCGCGCCGGCCGATCTTGATCATGTCGCCGAGCCGCTCGGGGTTGGTCGGCTCGCCCACGATGCAGGCGTCGAGCCGCTCGCCCTTGGCGGCGAGCCACTCGAGCACCTTGCGCGTGCCGTTGATCGCGGGGCCCTCCTCGTCGCCGGTGATCAAGAGGCTGATCGAGCCGCCGAACTCCGCTCCACGCTCGGCGAGGAAGCGGCTCGCCGCCGCCGCGAAGGCGGCGATCGCCCCCTTCATGTCGGTGGCGCCGCGGCCGTAGAGCTCGCCCTCGACAAGCGCGCCGCCGAAGGGCTCGACCGTCCACGCCTTGGCACTGCCCACCGGGACGACGTCGGTGTGGCCGGCAAAGCAGAGGTTGGGGGCGCTTGTGCCGATGCGGGCGTAGAGATTGTCCACCTCTGGGGTGCCCTTCTCGCTGAACTTGAGGCGATGGCAGG
>DATEQI010000039.1:0-5072 GCA_035272805.1 Alphaproteobacteria bacterium
CCCGCACCGCGTCGAGATCGTCGTCCCCGCCGACTTCGAGATGCCGCCGGGCGGCCTCAACATCCGCTGGCCGGACTATTGGATGGGGCAGGAAGAGCGGCTCATGCGCCACAAGCTCTATGCCGCACTCGCCTTCGCCCGTGCCAACCGTCTCGACAAGCTGGTGATCGACAGCCCGAAGCGCCGCTTCGGCATCGTCACCACGGGGAAGTCCTATCTCGACGTGCGCCAGGCGCTCGACGACCTCGGCATCGACGAGGCCCACGCCGCCGAGATCGGGCTCAGCGTCTACAAGGTGGCGATGAGCTGGCCGCTCGAGCGCGACGGCATGCGCCACTTCGCCGAGGGGCTCGAGGAGATCCTCGTGGTCGAGGAGAAGCGCGCCCTCATCGAGAATCAGCTCAAGGAGCAGCTCTACAACTGGCGCGCCGACGTGCGGCCGCGCGTGGTCGGCAAGTTCGACGAGCATTACGAGCCGCTGCTCCCCTCCTACGACGAGCTGACGCCGGCGCGGGTTGCCCGCGTCATCGCCGGGCGCATCGAGCGCTTCTACACCAGCGAGCGCATCAGGGACCGTCTCGCCTTCCTCGCGGCCAAGGAGAAGATGCTTCAGGCGAAGGGGCCGGATTTCAAGCGCACGCCCTACTTCTGCTCGGGCTGCCCGCACAACACCTCGACCGTGGTGCCCGAGGGCAGCCGCGCCACCGCGGGCATCGGCTGCCATTTCATGGCGGTGTGGATGGACCGCAGCACGGCGACCTATACCCATATGGGCGGCGAGGGGGCACCGTGGATCGGCTTCGCCCCTTTCACCGAGGAGAAGCACATCTTCGCCAATCTCGGCGACGGCACCTACTTCCACTCGGGCTATCTCGCCATCCGCGCAGCCGTCGCGGCCGGAGTCAACATCACCTACAAGATCCTCTACAACGACGCGGTCGCCATGACCGGCGGCCAGCATATCGACGGCCAGCTCACCGTGCCGCAGGTCACCCAGCAGGTCTACGGCGAGGGGGTCAGGCGCATCGCCGTCGTCACCGACCAGCCCGAGAAATACCCCATGGGTGCGGAGTTCGCGCCCGGCACCACCATCCACCACAGAAGCGAACTGCAGTCCGTCCAGAAGGAGCTGCGCGAATGGCAGGGCACCTCGGTGCTCGTCTATGACCAGACCTGCGCCGCCGAGAAGCGCCGGCGCCGCAAGCGCGGCACCTTTCCCGACCCGGCCATGCGCGCCTTCGTCAACGAGGCGGTGTGCGAGGGGTGCGGCGACTGCAGCGTCAAGTCCAACTGCCTCTCGGTCGTCCCCGTCGAGACCGAGCTCGGGCGCAAGCGCCAGATCGACCAGTCGAGCTGCAACAAGGACTTCTCCTGCGTGAACGGCTTCTGCCCGAGCTTCGTCACCGTGCACGGCGGCCGCTTGCGCAAAAGCAAAGCGGCCGCGACGGCGGAGAGCGATCCTTTCGCGGCACTCCCCGAGCCGGCGCTGCCGCGGATCGGCGGCGAGCCTTACAACATCCTGGTGACGGGCATTGGCGGCACGGGGGTCGTGACGATAGGGGCGCTTCTCGGCATGGCGAGCCATATCGAGGGCAAGGGCGCCTCCGTGCTCGACATGACCGGCCTTGCGCAGAAGGGCGGGGCCGTGCTGAGCCACGTGCGCATCGCGCGCCGGCCGGAGGACATCCATGCGACGCGGGTCGCCGCCGGCGAGGCCAATCTCGTGCTCGGCTGCGATCTCGTGGTCGCGGCGGGAGGCGAAGCGCTGGGCAAGACGCGCGAGGGCGTCACGCGCGTCGTGATCAACAGCCACGAGACGCCGACCGGCGACTTCACCCGCAACCCGGACATAGCCTTCCCTTCCGCGGCACTCCTCGATGTCGTCACGCGCTCCGTCGGGGAGCGCTCGACGGACGTGATCGAGGCGACGCGGCTCGCGACCTCGCTCCTGGGCGATGCGATCGCGACGAACCTCTTCATGCTCGGCTTTGCCTATCAACGCGGGCTCATCCCCGTCTCGGGCGAGGCCATCCTCAAGGCGATCGAGCTCAACGCGGTCGCCGTCGAGATGAACCGCAACGCCTTCTTCTGGGGCCGGCTCGCCGCCCACGATCTCGCGCGCGTGGAGAAGACGGCCGCTCCCAAGATCGTGCTGCCTCAGCGCCTCATCTCGCGCTCGCTCGAGGAGATCGTCGCGCGCCGCGCGGTCGAGCTCACGGCCTATCAGGACGCCGCCTACGCAGAGCGCTACAAGAGGCTCGTCGAGCGCGTCACGGCCGCCGAGAGCGAGAAGGCCAAGGGCATGTCCGGCCTGGCCGAGGCAGTCGCACGCTATTACTACAAGCTCCTCGCCTACAAGGACGAGTACGAGGTGGCGCGGCTCTATACCGACGGCACTTTCACCCGCGCGCTCAACGAGCAGTTCGAGGGCGATTACAAGCTCGAGTTCCATCTCGCCCCGCCGCTCGTGGCCGAGCGCGATCCCGAGACGGGCGAGCTCAAGAAGCGCAAATACGGGCGTTGGGTGTTCGGACTCCTCCGCCTCCTCAAGCACATGAAGGGCCTGCGCGGCACTCGGCTCGACCCCTTCGGCACCACGGCCGAGCGCAAACGCGAGAGAGCGCTCATCGCCGAATACGAGGCGGTGATCGCGGAGCTCCTCGCCGGCCTCGACCACGACAACCACGCCCTCGCCGTCGAGATCGCAGCACTTCCCGAGCACATCCGCGGCTACGGCCACGTCAAGGAGCGCCACATAGCTCAAGCGAAGGGGCGTGAGGCCGAGCTCCTCGCCGCCTTCCGCGCGCCCCCCTCGCAGCGCACCGCGGCGGAGTAGCCGAACGGCCCAGCCGCGCCACTCTAGGGCCAGCCTTCAAAGATCCGAGCGTCACCCCCACCCTAACCCTCCCCCTTCAAGGGGGAGGGGAATTTTGTTGCCTTGCTATGCACTTCCCCTCCCCCCTTGAGGGGGAGGGTTAGGGTGGGGGGTGTATCACGCACCCATGCATCCGGGTACTGCGCGCCCGTGCCAGGCTCTCAAGGTGCCCGCTTCGTTGCGGCGGCCCCTGCGGGCTGCCAGGCGGCCGCTCGCTGCCGGGCCTCGGCAAGCTGCTTGGCCGTCAGCGAGGGTTCGAGGTCGTCGCGATTCTTGGCGGCCGAATCGCTGCCGCCGGCGGCGGCGAGGCTCAACCACATATAGGCTTCTACATCGTCCTCCGGCATGCCCTGCCCGTCGAGGTACATGGCCCCGAGATTGGCTTGAGCGTCGGCGTTGCCCTGCTCGGCGGCCTTGCGGTACCAGCTGAGGGCTTCCGCATCGTTCCGGAGAACGCCGTCACCATCGGCGTACATGCTGCCGAGGTTGGACTGCGCGGCTGCATAGCCCTGCTCGGCCGCCTTGCGGTACCAGCGGACGGCTTCCGCAGCATTCTTGCGAACGCCCGCTCCGGTCTCGTACTTGATGCCCAGATTGTTCTCGGCCCTCGCATCGCCTTGCTCGGCGGCCTTGCGGTACCAGCGGACGGCTTCAGCCTCGTCGCGGGGAACGCCCTGAGCCTTGGCGTACATGAAGCCGAGGTTGTTCTCGGCATCCACGTTGCCTTGCGCGGCCGCCTTGCGGTACCAGCGCAGGGCCTCGGCATAGTCCCGGGTAACGCCCAGAGCGTTGGCGTACATGACGCCGAGGTCGTTCTGCGCCGTCGCGTTGCCCGCTATAGCGAGCGGTCGCAGCAGCGTGAGTGCGGCGATGTAGTCGTGCCGGGCATAAGCCTCATTCGCCGCCGCCAAGTTGTCCGCCGTCTCGTCGGCGCGGGCGGCACGAGCAAAAACCACGGCCGCAAGCATGCCGATGACGATGAAGGCAGCGATCATCCGCACGGCAGCCCATCCTTTCCCCGCAACTTGCAAGGGCTGCCGCGCCAACTGCGGGAGCCTTCGCGTCAGCCAAAAGTCTAAGGGCGAAGGCGCGCCCGAGTCCAGGCCGGGGGCATGAGTGTCGCACTGGCGGCGCGCCGGCACCAGAGGACCAAGCCCCTTGCCGCCTTCCGCCCCACCATCGCAATGCGCCGCGGCGGCGTGAATGAAGGCAAGGCTTCAGCGCAGAGGACGCTGAGGCTGTGTGGGGGCCGCGGAGGGCGGCCTCAATGTCCTCGCAAACGAGATGGGGGGCCTGAAGTCGGGGAGCGAGGCGAGAGGGGCGTCTCGACGACATATTGACTTGTTGTCCCATTGGACGTACATATCGGTGCCCTTCCAACCACACCGGAGATCAGGCCATGCCCCCAAGCAGCCGGAAGGCCGAGCGCAGCGAAGAGCACCGCACGCGCGGCGCGCGGCTGGGCTTCCGGGTGGACCATGACACCAAACGGCTGGTCGAGCGCGCCGCGGCGCTCGAGCGGCGCAAGCTCACCGACTATTGCCTGACGGCGCTGGCCGCCGCGGCGGAAGCGACGGTCGCGCGCCACGACACGCTCGTGCTTTCCGAGCGCGACCGCCGGGCGTTCTTCGCGGCACTCGTGCATCCGGCGAAACCCAATCGCCGGCTCAAGCGCGCTTTCAGGCGCGAGCGCGAGCTTATCGCACCCTGATGGCACAGCAAGGCGGCTCCGCGTATCGCGTCGAGCCGCTGGGCAAGCAGCACGACCGCAGCAGCTTCGCTTGCGGCGTCGAGAGCCTCGACCGCTATCTCAAGACCCAGGCCACGCAGGATATCCGCCGCCTGGCCAATGCGGTCTTCGTCCTGGTCGAGCCGGCAGCCCCCGGGGAAATTCTCGGCTACTTCACGCTTTGCGCCTTCACCTTGGAGCAAGGGGCCGTGCCCGAGGCGGCGCGCCGGCATATTCCCCGTTATCCCCTCGTCAGCGCCACCTTGATCGGACGCCTCGCCGTCGCCCGGGAGCGCCAGGGCCAGGGCTTGGGCGGCATGCTGCTCGCGCGCGCCATGCGCATGGCGTATGAGAATGCGGCGGTCGTCGGCGCGTCCATGATCGTGGTCGACGCGATCGACGAGAATGCAAAGCACTTCTACGAGGCGCACGGTCTTCTGCGCCTGGCGGACACGATGCGCATGATCG
>DATEQI010000040.1:0-10051 GCA_035272805.1 Alphaproteobacteria bacterium
ATGATCGTCTACCCGGTCGTGGCGGCGCTCTATTTCGTCCTCTGCTGGCCGCTCTCGCTCTTGGCCCAAACGCTCGAAAGGCGGATCGATGCCAATCTTGGCATTAAAAGACATCTCTAAGCGCTTCGGCTCGCATCAGGCCCTCGCTGGGGTCTCGCTTGCGGTCGAGCCCGGCGAGGTCGTGGCCATAATCGGACGGAGTGGGTCGGGGAAAAGCACGCTGCTCCGTTGCATCAACGGGCTGGAGGGCGCCCTTCATCGATCAGGTCCTTGATCTTGAGACCGCCGAGTGTCACGCCCCTGCTCATCTCGCGGATACGCCGCGCAGCCGCGCGCGCCTCCTCACGATTGACGACACCTTTGGGAGGCACCAAACGCGCAACCTCCCTGCCATGGCGAGTGATGACGACTTCCTCGCCGCGCTCAACCCTGTCGAGCAGCGCGCTCAGAGTGTTCTTGGCCTCAAGGGCCCCCACTTCTTTCATGACGTTCCTGGCACAGGCTAGATGGCAGCTAGCCGAACTTGGCAAAACGGGATTCGAAATGCAAGAACGGAATGGGAACTTGTGGTAGTGGCCTGCTTCCGAAATTCACGACATCAGGAAAACACGCGTCATTGCGAGGCGCCCGAAGGGCGCTGAAGCAATCCAGGAAGGATTTCGCACCAGGCGCTGGATTGCTTCGCTGCGCTCGCAATGACGGTTATCAGCGGGTGCGACAAACTTTCGAAGCGGGACGGCTAGCGCCCCTGAAACGCCGGTTTGCGCTTCTCCATGAAGGCGCGGCGGCCTTCGACGTAGTCCTCGCTCGCGAAGCAGCGTGCCACGAGCTCGTCGCAGCGCTTGCTGTCGAGGGCGGGCGAGGGCTTGGCGAGCTCGGCGACGACGCCCTTGATCGCCTCAAGCGTCAAGGGCGCGTTCTCCGCGATCATGGCGCAATAGGAGCGCACATAGGCCTCGAGCTCGGCCTCGGGTAGGGTGCGGTTGACGAGGCCCATGGCGAGCGCCTCGGCCGCACTGAACTGGCGTGCGGTGTAGAAGATCTCCTTGGCGTAGGCCGGGCCCACGAGATCGACGAGCTTCTTCACCCCGCTCCAGCGGTAGCCGAGGCCGAGCTTTGCCGCCGGCACGCCGAAGCGCGCACCCTCCGACGCGATGCGCAAGTCGCACGAGAGTGCGACCCCCACCCCGCCGCCGATGCAGAAGCCGCGGATCATGGCGAGCGTCGGCTTCTTCGCCCCCTGAAGGCGCGCCTGCGCGCGATCGCCGATCGCATCGTATTGCTTGACCGTCTCGGGCGAGGAGCGCAGCTGCTCGAATTGCGAGATGTCCGCACCCGAGATGAAGGCCTTCTCTCCCGCACCCTTGAGCACGATGACGCGCACTCGGGGATCGCTCTCGAACTGATCGAGGATGAGCGGGACCGCCTCCCACATGTCCTGCGAGATCGCGTTGCGCCGCTCGGGGTTGTTGAACACCATCCAGCCGATGGCCCCATCGGTCTCGACGATCATGCGCTCGCTAGGCAATACCATCATCGGCTCTCCTTTCAGATCACGCCGCGCTGGCGCAAGCCTAGAATCGCGGCGGCGTCGTAGCCCAACTCGCGGAGCACCGCATCCGTATGCTCGCCGCGCTCAGGGCTCGGCATACGGAGTGCCGAGGGCGTGCGGCTCAAGCTGACCGCCTGGCCCACAAGCTCGATGCGGCCGAGGGTCGGGTGATCGACCGCCTGGGCGATCCCCAGGTGCTTCACCTGCGGGTCGGCGAACACCTCGTCGATGCGATAGATCGGCCCGCTCGGCACGCCCGCGCGGTTGAGCACCTCCACCAGCTCCGTCGAGCCGTAGCCCTTGGTGATCTCCCCGATCGCGGCATTGAGCCTGTCGCGGTTCTTGGAGCGGGCCTTGGCGGTCGCGTAGTCCGCATCCTCCGCGAGCTGCTCGGCGCCGATCGCGCTGCAGAAACGGCGGTAGATGTCCTCGCCCGCGGCGGCGATGTTGACGTGACCGTCCTTGGTGCGGAAGACGCCCGTCGGAATGCTGGTCGGGTGATTGTTGCCGGCCTGGGGCGGCACCTCCTTGGCGATGAGCCAGCGGGCGGCCTGGAAATCGAGCATGGCGATCTGGGCGCCGAGGAGGGAGGACTGCACCCACTGCCCCTCGCCCGACTCCTCGCGCTCGAGGAGCGCCACGAGAATGCCCATGGCGCAGAAGATGCCGGCGGTCAAGTCGGCGACCGGGATGCCGACCCTCACCGGCCCTTGTCCGGGCAGCCCGGTGATCGACATCAGCCCGCCCATGCCTTGCGCCACCTGGTCGAAGCCGGGGCGGTCGCGGTAGGGCCCGTCCTGGCCGAAGCCGGAGATGCTGGCATAGACGAGGCGGGGGTTGAGCGCCTTCAAGCTCTCGTAATCGATGCCGAGACGGAATTTCACGTCCGGGCGATAGTTTTCCACGAGAACGTCCGCCTTCTCGACGAGCTGCTTCAGGATCGCGACACCCTCGGGGTCCTTGAGATTGAGGGTGATGCTGCGCTTGTTGCGGTGGATGTTCTGGAAGTCGGGGCCGTGGCGCTCCCCACCCAGGCCCCCATCGCCCTCCGGCGCCTCGACCTTGACCACGTCCGCCCCCCAATCGGCGAGCTGGCGCACGGCCGTGGGGCCGGCGCGCACGCGCGTGAGATCGACGACCTTGAAGCGGGAAAGCGGGAGCTTGCTCATGCGTCCTCGACGATTTGGGCAATGCGTTGCGGATCGATCTCGAGCCAGACGGTCTCGCCCGCCTCGAAGACCTCCTCGGGCGCGGCCGAGACGCGCAAAGCTGTACCACCCCCACCGGGGTCGACGAAATAGTCCCATTCGTCGCCCAGATAGGCTCGCTTGACGATGCGCCCCTCGACCCACCAGCCCGGACGCTCGCCGCGGCCGCGATGGAGGCCGATCGTCTGCGGGCGCACCGAGAAGACGACGCGCCGGCCGAGCGAGCCCGCCTCCGGAAAGAGCCCGGCGGGTACGGCGAAGCCGGGAAAGCCGATCTCGCTGCCCTCCAAGCGGCCCTCGAGGAAGTTGGTGCGGCCGACGAAGCCCGCGACGAAACGCGTCTTCGGCCGGTTATAGAGTGCAAAGGGATCGTCGACCTGCTCGATCCGCCCCCGGTTCATCACGACGATGCGGTCGGAGGTCACCATGGCCTCCGACTGGTCGTGCGTGACGTAGACGGTGGTGATGCGGAAGGCGTCGTGGAGGCGCCTGATCTCGAAGCGCATCTCCTCGCGCAGGTTCGCATCGAGATTGGAGAGCGGCTCGTCGAGGAGGAGAATCTCGGGCTCGATCACCATCGCGCGCGCGAGGGCCACGCGCTGCTGCTGGCCGCCCGAGAGCTCGGAGGGGTAGCGCTCCTTGAGCTCGTCGAGATGGACGACCGAAAGCATGCGCTCGACGCGCTCGGCGATCTCGGTCCGCGGCAGCTTGCGCAAGCGGAGCCCGAAGGCCACGTTCTCGGCGACCGTCATGTTCGGCCAGATCGCGTAGCTCTGGAATATCATCGACATGCGCCGGCGCTCCGGAGGAACGACGCCGTGGGGCGAGGAGAGCAGCACCCCGTCCATCTCGATCGTCCCCTCGCTCGGCGGCATGAAGCCGGCAATCATGCGCAAGGTCGTCGTCTTGCCGCAGCCAGACGGCCCGAGGAGCGAGACGAGCTCGCCCGCCTCCAACGCCAAATCGACGTTGGACACGGCGGCCACCTCGCCGAAGCGCTTACAGAGACCCTTGAGCGCGAGCTTGGCCATCCCTCTCTCCCGGTCTTGCCCGTCAGCCCCGGCGCAACATGAAATCGCGTCCGACCAGCCTGGAGCTCACGGCGACGATGACGACGGTCGCCACCAATAGCACGCCGCCCAAGGCCGCGACGTACTCGAAATTGCCCTCTCCGCTCAGCTCGTAGAGCACCACCGACATGACCTGGGTGTCGGGTCCGGTCAGGAAGATCGCGGCGCTGAGCTCGCGCGTGGCCGGGATGAACACCAGGATCCAGCCGCCGATGAGGCTGCGGCGCAGGAGCGGGGCCACCACCTTGCCGAGTGCGGTGAGCCGTCCGCCGCCGAGGATGCGCACCGCGTCCTCCATCTCGGGGTTGAGGCTGCGCATGGCGGCGTCGCTGTTGGTGTAGGCGATCGGCAGGAAGCGCGTGGTGAAGGCGAGAACGACGAGAGCCGCGGTGCCGTAGAGCTGGATCGGCGGCGAGGCATAGGCGGCGTAATAGCCGAGTGCGAGCACGATCCCGGGAATGACGAAGGGGGCCACGCAGAGGAAGGCCAACACGCCGCTCCAAGGCAGGAGGCGCCGGTTCACGATGTAGGCGACGACAAGTGCGAGCACGAGGGCTATGGACGCGGTGGCGGCGGCGTAGGTGAAACTGTGGATGATCGAGCGTCCGGCCGTGGTGTGCTCGACGAGCACGTAGTGGAAGTTCGAAAGCGTCAGATTGGCGAGCGAGAAGCCCCGTCCCCAGGCCCGGCTGAACGCCGCCTGGGCGAGCACTATGAAGGGGAGTACGACCGAGATGGCGGCGACGAAGGCGACGTATCCCAGCGCCAGCCAGCGCCAGTGCCCCAGCTTGATCAGGCGGCGCTCCCCGCCCTTCCCCGTGATCGTGACGAAGCTCTTGCGGCCGAAGGTCTTGCGCTGCACCCAGAAGAGCACCGCCGTGATGCCGAGGAGCGGCATGGCGAAAGCCGCCGCGACCTCGGCGCGGACCGGGTACTCGAAGAGCTGCCAGAGCTGCGTCGTCACCACGTTGATGCGCGCAGGCAGCCCGATGATGGCGGGCGTGCCGAAGAGTGCGATCGCCTCGAGAAAGCTGATGATGAGGCCGCCCAGGATGGCCGGCCACACGAGCGGGAGCGTCACCTTGAGCGTGGTGCGCAGCCCGCCCGAGCCGAGAATATGGGCGGCGTCCTCCATTTCCGAGGAGACCGCATCGAGGGCGGCACTCGTGAAGATGAAGATGTAGGGAAAGGAGTAGACGGCGATCGAGAGTATCAAGCCGGGGAAGGTGAAGATGTTGACGATGCCGTGCTCCGCACCGCTGAGCGCCATCCACAGGCGATTGATCCAACCCGCGTTGGGCCCGGCGAGGAGGATCCAGCCGATGGCGCCGAGGTAGGGCGGGGTGACGAAGGCGCCGAGCACCATGAGGCGCACGAGGTCCTTGCCCGGCATGTCGGTGCGCGAGACCGCCCAGGCGAGCGGCACGCCGAAGACGGCGGCGAGGGCCGCAACACCGGCGCCGAGCAGAAGCGAATTCTTGAGCGCCTCGAGATGATGCTCGTTGGCGAAGGCGGCAACGTAGTTTCCGAGCGTGTATCCAGCCCCGCCCTCGTGCTCGAAGCTCTGCACGACGAGCATGAGAAGCGGCCCCACCACGAGAAAGACCAGGAGGCCGATCAACAGGAGCCAGACGCCGAGCGCGGGCTCGAGCCGCTTCAAGCGCGCACGGAGGCCGTCCGGCCGCCCGAGTGGCTGACCTGAAAATGCAGGCGTTATTTTCACTGCACTATCCACCATGCGCCGTCATTCCCGCTCAAGCGGGAATCCATTGTTGGTCCGAGCTCTGGCCGCAGAGATGGACCCCGGCTTTCGCCGGGGTGACGAATAGGAAATTGAAGGTGAACGAATCATTTCGAGCTGAGAGTTCGGCCATGGCGCGTCTTCGCTCGCTCGAGCGCTCAGGCGGGCGCGCCGTTCACACCCCAAAGGTATCCCGCCACTGCTTGATGACCTCGGGGATGCCGGTGGTGATCTCGTCGATCGTCGGTCGGATGGTCTTCACATCGGCAATCGATTTGGCGCCGGCCGCAGGCTTGATTCCCGGCAGGATCGGGGCCTGGAAGTACTCGACGTAGACCTCCGAGGTTTCCGGACCCATCAGGAAATCCATGAAGAGCTTCGCAGCGTTGGGGTGCCGCGAATTCTTCATGATCGCCGACGGCGAGATCATCAGCAAACTGCCGTCGCTCGGATAGACCACGCCCAAGGGGTTGCCCTTCGCAGCACTCTCCAAGGTCGTGGCCTCGGGGCCGGCGGCGAGCGAGCGCTCGCCGGAATTGAGCATGGTCACCGTGTCGTTGATCGAGCGGCCGATCTGGGGGTTGATCGCCTTGAGCTTCTCGAAATACTCCCAGCCGTAGAGCTTGCGCATCTCGACGACCCAGGTGCCCACGTAGCCGCTGAAGCCGGGATGCCCGACGGAGACCTGGTCCTTCCATTTGGGATCGGTGAGCTCCGGCCAGCTCTTGGGCAGCTCGCTCTCCTTGACCTTGGTCTTGTTGTAGGTGATGCAAATGAGGCCGGCCGAGGTCACGTAATATTGCCCGTCCGGGTCGAGCCCCTTGAAGGCAGCTACCACGTTCGCGGCATTGGGCGGCGTCCATTGCAGGAACACGCCGCTGGGCTTGAGATGGATGTAGTGTCCGACGTCGGTCGAGCTGAACACGTCGCATTCGGCAACGCCCGCGCGCATGTCCTGGCTCAGGCGCTGATAGACGACCTGGGCGGTGCTGCGGAACACATTCGCCTTGATGCCGGGATATCTCTTCATGAAGGCGTTGCCCACGCCTTCGGCCGTCTGCGTGTCGAAGTGCGCGGTATACCAGCTGACCTGCCCCTCCTTCTTGGCCGCCTCTACGTCCGCGGCCTCTGCCGCGCGCGCGCGCGAGATGGCGGCCGGCGCCAAGGCGGCAAGTGCCGAGGCCGCAGCGCTCGCCTCGAGAAATCTCCTGCGTTTCATCGTCAAAATCCTCCCTCGCTCGCTCGTACTTCCCCGGCTTCTGCGGCCGGACTTTCCTCGCGCGCACCCACGCGATCGTGAGCGCCACTATCCGCCTTCCCCGGGCACCCGGCAAGGCGGTTCGCGCAAGCAGCCCTGCCCCTGCAACCGCGAATGGAAAACGGCAGTTGCGGCAAGCCGGGCAAAGTGCTTCGATTCCCTCCCATGAGACGGCGGTCCCGGTCGGGCGAGAGGTGAAGCATGACGAAGCGTGAATTGCCGGCCTCGCGGCGCGCGCTCTTGCAGGGTGCCGGCCTCGCCGTGCTCGGCGGCATGGCCGAGGGCGTGCTCGGGCCCGCGCCTGCGACGGCGGCGGCGATGAACGGCCCCGCCGAGCCCGCGCTGTGGAGCGCGGAATACTGGGCTGAGAAGGGTGCCGTCAAGCTCGCCATTTACCGCAAGCGCCTCGGCGCGCCCAAGGCAGGCGAGCGGCCCCGTCCCGTGCTCTTCATGGTGCACGGCTCCTCGATCTCGGCGCGCCCGAGCTTCGACTTGAGCGTCCCCGGGCACGGCGAATATTCGATGATGAACGTCTTCGCCGGCTACGGCTTCGACGTCTGGACCATGGATCATGAGGGCTACGGCCGCTCCTCGCGCACCGCGGGCAACTCCGACATCGCGAGCGGGGTCGAGGATCTCAAGGCGGGGATCGAGGTGGTGACGCGCGAGACCGGCGAGAAGCGCTGCCATTTCTACGGCGTCTCCTCGGGTGCCTTGCGCGCCGGCGCCTTCGCCATGGCGGCACCCGAGCGGGTCGCGCGCTTGGCCCTCGAGGCCATGACCTGGACCGGCAAGGACTCCCCCACGCTTACGAAGCGCGGCGAGGACGTGGAGTTCTTCCGCACTCACAACCGCCGCCCGCGCGGACGCGACATGATCCTCAGCATCTTCACGCGCGACAAGCCGGGCACCTCCGACCCCGCGGTGGGCGAGGCCCTGGCCGACGCCGAGCTCAAATTCGGCGACAGCATTCCGACCGGCACCTATCTCGACATGACGGCCAATCTCCCCGTCGTCGACCCCACGAAGGTCACCGCACCGGTCATCATCCTACGCGGCGAGTACGACGGCATCGCGGCGTTGCCGGACCTCGTCGCCTTCTTCGAGCGGCTGCCGAGCCCCGACCGCCAGTTCGTTATCCTGCCGGGCGCCTCGCATGCCGTATCGCTCGGCCGCAACCGCGACCAGCTCTGGCACGTGCTGCGCGCCTTCCTCGACATGCCGCCGCGCCACGACGTCTGAGCAAAGGCGCGAGGTCGAGGTGCTGCTCAAGACGCTCGGCGCAACGCGTAGTGCGAACTCTCGCAAATTCGAGCATCACCCCCTCCCCACCCTCCCCCCTCAAGGGGGAGGGGGAAGTTGTGGAAGTCGCCGCGATATCCCCTCCCCCCTTGAGGGGGAGGGTTAGGGAGGGGGGTGTGGTCCTCGCTACGCCGCGTGCTGCTTAGCCCACAGCGCCACCTCGGCATGGGTGGCGAACCAGACGCCGGGGCGCGCGCGCGCGTGGCGGATGAGCTCCTCGATGATCCAGCGGCGCGAGCGGTAGCCGATGATGTGGGGGTGCATGGTGAGCTGGAAGACCCCACCCTCCTCGTAGGCCGCGTCGAACTCGCGGCGGAAAATCTCGAAGACGTCCTGGGGCGGCGTGTAGGGCCGGAGCTGCTGGAAGCGGTGCATCATGAAATAGACCGCGTCGTCGCGCACCCATTCGACGGGAAGCTCGACGATGCCCGTCGGCTCGCCGTCCATCACGAGCTCGTAGCAGTCCTCGTCCGACATCAGCGAGGAATCGTAGGCGAGGCCCATCTCCTTCTCGATGCGCAGCGTATTCGGGCTGAAGTCCCATGACGGCGTCCTCAGGCCTATGGGGCGCACGCCGCTCACCTTCTCGAGCGTGTCCGCCGAGCGCAGCATGAGATCGCGCTCCGCGTCGTAGGGCAGGACCGAGTTGAGCTCGTGGATCCAGCCGTGGATGCCGATCTCGTGCCCCTCGGCCACCACGCGGCGCTGCTCGTCGGGGTAAATGAGGGCCGAGACGGCGGGCACGTAGAAGGTGGCCTTGACGCCGTGCTTCTCCAGGATCTTCAGGATGCGCGGCACGCCCACGCGGTTGCCGTATTGCCCCCAGCAGAGCCGCCCGATCGACTTGCCGCCGTCCCTCAACTCGTTCGTCTCATGATCGGAATCGAACGAGAGGGCGACGGCGCAGCGGGCGCCGTCCTTCCACGCCTTCGGCCTGAGCGCACGGCCCGCGCGCACGCGGCCCACGAGCTTGCGCCAATGCTCCTCCGGCCACTGCCAGGGCTCGAGAGCGGGGGCTTGCACGTTCATGACACCCTCCACGGAAAATTCTCTCGGGAAACGCTCAACGGGGCTTGCGCTCAGCCGAGCGGCTCGTGCGCGGTCTCCTTCAGGTAAGCGATGACGACGGCACTCACCAGCGCCGCCGCGATCACGTAATAAACCGGTGATATCGGGCTGCCGGTCTCTTCGATGAGCCAGGTGGCGATGAAGGGCGCAAAGCCGCCGAAGATCGCGACGGCGAGCGCATAGCCGCTCGTCATCCAGGTGGAGCGCACCCGCGTCGGGAAAATCTCCGAGATCGCCGCCGGGCCCGGGCCGGAGAAGAGCGAGATCATGAGGCCGATCACGATCTGCACCAGGACGAAGGTAGTGAGCGACACGCCCGACAGCATCATGGCGAAGATCGGGTACGGCAGCACGATGAAGGCGGCACAGCAAAGGAGCAGGAAAGGCTTGCGGCCGTAACGGTCGGAGAGATGCCCCATGAGGGGGATTGCCGCCATGAGCACTATCACGCCGATCGTATTCGACCAGAGCGAGCTGATGCGGTCGATGTGCAGGAACTTCTGCGCGAAGGTCGGCATGTAAGCGAGGAAGATGTAGAAGATCACCGTCCAATTGATGGTGAAACCGAAGGCGCGCGCGGCAAGCCAGAAGGGCGAGAGCGCAGCCGGCTGAGCCGCGGGTGCCGGCTCGCGCGTCACGCGCCGATAGGCCGGCGTCTCCTCGATGTTGCGCCGCATGTAGAGGCCGACCGGCCCCAGGATGCCGCCCAGGAGGAAGAGGATGCGCCAGCCCCAATCGTCCATCTGCTGGCTCGTCAAGAGCGTGCTGACCAGTGCCGCGATGCCGGAGCCGAGCACGATGCCGCCCACCACGCTCGATTGCTGGAAGCTGCCGTAGAAGCCGCGCCGCTTC
>DATEQI010000041.1:0-4704 GCA_035272805.1 Alphaproteobacteria bacterium
CCCCTGACTCACGGAATCACCCTTTCCCCTCCTCCGCAACCACGATGTGTGAATGCGATAGCCCCCTTCAGGGGGAGAGGGCAGGGTGAGGGGGAACTCTTGTCCACTTATCCAGGAAACGCTCTAAATGCCCGCATCGCCCCACGACTTCGGATTGCGTATCTGCTCCTCATAGCAGGCCCGGTACGCCGCATCGAAGCCGGCCTTGTAGTTCGCGTCGCGCAGGTAACGCGCCACATCCTTGCGACCCGCTTGCTCGTAGCCCGCGCGTCTGGCGTCCTGAAAACCCGTCACGCAGCCGTGCGCGTAACCGTCGCGAAAGCCCGCACTGCTGCCAGAGGGCGGCAGCGCCGGGTTGATCAAATCCGCCCCGAAGGCAAGCAACGGCAGCCCCACGCTTAGAGCCGCAACGAACCGCGCCAAAATCTTGATCATGGCTGCTCCTCCGCAAGGCCGACCGAGTATCCGCCCTCCATGATCTTGGCCGACATTCCGCAGATGACTTGGGTGTGAGATATCAGGATATATCCTGTCGGCGTCGCGGGCAAGGCATACCCCTTAACCGCAACCGATCACATTGGCGGCGGCTCGACCCCGAGTGCGTTGAAGAGCGGTGCCAGATGCTTTTCGTAATGGCGCCACCGTCCGATCGAGGAGGCGTAGATCGGCTGGCGCACCTGCCAGAAACTCGCCGTGCGCACGAGCCGCTCCTTCTCGTAGAAGGCGAGGCAGCGCTCGTCCCAGGGAAGGCCCACGAAATCGACGAGCTTGCGGCTCCAGCCTTCCTGGTCGGCGACGAGCCCTTCATAAGGGACATCGAGGATCGGGGAGGGCAGGACCTTGTGCCAATGCGCCATCAGACGCCGATAGTCGCGATGGTAGCGGCCGAGATGATCGAGGTCGCAGGCGAACGGCTGGCCGTGGGCAAACTCCTGAAAGTAGCAGGAAAGGCACGTATCGAGCGGGTCGCGCACGCAATGGATGATCGACGCCTCGGGAAAGAGAAGGGCAATGAGGCCGAGGCGGAAAAAGTTGTTCGGCAGTTTGTCGGTGACCCGCGCGGCGTCCCTCGCATAGCTCGCGAGCCGCTCGAGATGCTCCTCCGCGATCGCCTTCGCCGCGGCGGCGTCGAGCCGGCGCACGCATTCCGGAAAGGCTTCGGCACTTCCGAGCCGTGCGGGCAGCGTATGCGCGATCTGGCGCATGTAGTCGAGCTCGCCGGCACCGTGGACTTGCGGGTGGCTCGCCAGAATCTGCTCGACGAGCGTGGTTCCCGAGCGCGGCATGCCGACGATGAAGACCGGAAGCGCTGAGGCGCTGCCCATCCCCGCCTTCTCGGCGAAGAGCCCGGCAGCGAAGGCCGCGATCATCCGGTCGACATAGGCGGTGAAGTCTTCCGGACGGTAGCGGAGCCTGGACTTCCTCAAATCGTTGCCTGCCTTGTAGCAGCGAAAGGCGGCGTCGTAATCGCCGAGATCGTCGTAAATCTTGGCGAGCGCGAAATTGAGCGCGCTCCTCTGATCGATGGACAGCGTCGTCATTGCCAGCACGCGCTCGATCTCGTGCCGCCGCGCGTCGCTCTCTCCCGCCTTGCGGCCCATTGCCAGGTGGTAATGCGCGCTCGCATGATCGGGCTCCAACGCAATCGCCTTCTCGTGCCAAGCGACGGCCTCCTCGAAGCGCCCCTGGAGCTGGTAGGAGAGGCCCATGTTGAAATGACCATCGGCCGAGCGAGGCTCTCGCTCGAGTGCCGCCTCGAACCAGCGGCGCGCCTCCTCGAAACGGCCTTCTTCGAGATGGGCAAGCCCGATGCCGATGAGCGGCTCGGGCCGCCCCGGGTCGAGCGCTCGCGCCTCTTCGTATGCCGCAATCGCCTCTGCCGTGCGGTGGCGCAGACGCAGCACGTGGCCGAGCTCGATGTAGCCGTTCGGCAAATCCGGCCCGAGCCGCGTCGCCTCCTTGAGCGCGAGCGTCGCCTCGTCGTAGCGCTCGAGGCCGGCGAGGACGCGGCCGATCTGATAATGCGCCTCGGAGATTTGCGGCGAGAGCTGGATGGCGCGGGCAAGGGTGCCGTGGGCTTTGCGCAGCTCGCCGGTGGACAGAAGCGCGATGCCGAGGTTGAGATGAGCCTCGGCGAAGTCGGGCCGCAGCTTAAGCGCTTCCTCATAGTGGGCGATCGCGTCCGCGGCGCGGCCGAGCTCGAAGAGGGCGATACCCAAATTGAGGTGCGCGTCCGCATCCTTGGGGTCGAGGCGCAAGGCGGCGCCGAGCTCGGCCGCCGCCTCCGCATAGGACTTGAGGCCGAGGAGCGCCGTCCCCAGGCCGAAGCGCGCGGCCGCGAGCTCGGGGCGAAGGGCGAGCGCTCTTCTGTGGCTCTCGACCGCCTCATCCAGCCGCCCCAGCGCGCGATAGGCTTCGCCCAGATTGCTGTGATAGTTGGCGACGCGGCCGTCGATCGCGATGGCCCTTTCAAGGAGCTCGATCGCCCGGACGTTCTCGCCCCTCTGATGGGCGATGAGGCCGAGAAAATGAATCGCGTCCGGGTCATCGCGATCGAGTGCTAACGCCTGGCGGTAGAGCGCCTCGGCCTCGGCAAGGCGGCCCAATTGATGAAGCTGGACCGCCTGGGCGACGAGCGTGCGCGCATTGAGCGGTGCGGTGCTCGGGCGCGCGGAAGCCGGCGCGCGCGAGGGGCTTCCTCTCGCCGCTCCCTTTTCGGCACTCCTACGCTCCTTGCGGCTCACGCTTGCGGCTCCGCTCGATGAATTGTATCCGCCGCTCGTACATGGAGTCGTGGAAGCGCAGCGCACCCCCCTCCCCAACCCTCCCCCTCAAGGGGGGAGGGAAAATGCTTGCTAGGCCAACAAAATTTCCCCTCCCCCTTGAAGGGGGAGGGTAGGGTGGGGGTGACCCTTGCTTCAATGAGAGCGGGCATTTCTGAAACCACGCCGGGAGAATAAGAGGAAAAGCGGGGACTGCCAACAGGCGCGCTATTTCCCTTCGCGCCGCCAGGCAAGCGCCAACGTGCCGAGTGCCGCCAGCAGCACGAGGAGTGCCGGCAAAAGCGGCGCCTGGCGCACCCCCGTCACGACATAGTCGGCATTCTCCTTGAAGGCGATCCAGGCACCTGCGACGCCAGCCCCCGCATAGTCGCGGCTGGGGCGGATCTGGCGCAGCTCCGGCACGCCGCCCTCCGTAAGCCAGCGGATGCTGCCCCCACTCGCCTCCGCGGCGGGCTTGAGCCTCTCGTCGGTCGAGCGCACGTCCTGGAACTCGATGGGGTTGAGCGGGCCGACGGCGGCAAGCGTCGTGCGGGTGCCGTCGCTGATGCGGTAGAGCCCGAGCTCGTCCACGCTCGCCGTCCCGTGCGAGCGTCCCCCCTCTCCCGGCTCGAGCGCCAGCTTGAGCGTCTTCCCGGAGGGTGCGGTGATCTCGGCCGGGACGGGCTTGGGATCGAGGCTTTGGCGGATGACCTTGATCTTTTTGCCCTCGACTTCCGCGCGCAGCGCCTCCTCCTCGAGCTCGGGCTCCTGCATGAGCCAGTGGGCGAGCCGGCGCAGGAGCTCGGACTCGGGACCCCCACCCTCGAAGCCCCGCGACCACAGCCACATCTGATCGCTGGCGATGAGCGCCACGCGGCCTTTGCCGATACGCCCAAGCTGAAGCAGCGGGCGACCCTCGAGCCCGGTCATGAGGGTCAGGCCCTCCTTGGGATGCACGTCGATCTGGCGGAACCAGCGGCCCCAGGGATGCTTGGGATCGTCGCCGCCCGGAAGCTCCGCCGTGACCGGGTGGCGCTTGCCGATATCCGTCACCTCCGGGCGGAAGCCCCGCTCGAGGATCTGGCCCGTCGGCTCGGCCGGCATCACGCTGCCGAGGGGGGTGTAGTAGATGCTGATCGGCGAGGCGAAGTCCGGCCCCACGGCGGCCAAAAGCGCGCCGCCCCGATTCACGTAATCGGCGATGTTCTGCAGATAGTTGTTCGGCAGCTCGCCGCGCCGGCGGTAGCGGTCGAAGATGATGAGGTCGAACTCGTTGAGCTTGACCTCGAAGAGCTCATGCACGGGAAAGGTGATGAGCGAGAGCTCGCGCACCGGGGTGGCGTCGAGCTTCTCGGGCGGGCGCAGGATGGTGAAGTGCACGAGGTCGACCGAGGGGTCGGATTTCAGGAGATTGCGCCAAGCGCGCTCGCCCGGATGCGGCTCGCCCGAGATGAGAAGCACGCGCAAGCGGTCCCTCACGCCGTTGAGCACGACGACCGCGTGCTTGTTCTTGAGCGTGAGCACGTGCGGGCCGGGCTCGACGGCGAGCTCGAAGATGCTCTGTCCCGCATGGTCGAGGGCGATCGGGATCTTGGTGTCCTTGCCGAGCGGAACCAGGACCGTCGCCTCCTCTCCGCCGTCGCGGCGGAGCGTGAGCTTGGCCTGTCCTTGAGACGGCCCGGGCAAATCGTCGACCCTCACCGTGAGGTTGAGCGGCTTGTTGACGAGACCGTAGCTCGGCGCATCGACGACGCTCAGCCGTCGGTCCGCCTCGTTGCGCCCGCCGGTGAGAAGCACGTGAAGGGGGGCGCCGAGCCGTGCCCCCGCATTCCCGCCCGGCGCGTCGTGCACCTGGCCGTCGGTGATCATGATCGCACCGGCGAAGCGCTGGCGCGGGACGTCGGCAAGCGCATCCTCGAGCGCCTTGTAGAGCTCCGTGCCG
>DATEQI010000042.1:0-2299 GCA_035272805.1 Alphaproteobacteria bacterium
GGCAAGGGTGGAGGCCTCCTCGTCAGGGAGGCGCCAGTCGAATTCGCGGTTGAGATCGCGGATGGTGACGCTGCCCTTCACCATGTAGGTGCCGCCCGGCTCGGGCCGCACGCCCGCGAGCCCGCTGCCCGGCTCGTGCCGACCGCCGCGCAAGGCGATCTCGAGCTCGTCCGTGATGTCGCCGACGATCTCCTCGAGCACGTCCTCGAGCGTCACGATGCCGAGCCAGCTGCCGTACTCGTCGACGACGAACGCCATGTGCTCGCGCCGCTTGCGGAAGGCGCCCAGCTGATTGAGGAGCGTCGTCGAGTCCGGGATGAACCAGGGCTTCACGATCGCGGAGTCGAGTGCCGCCCGATCGAGGCTGTCCTTGTGAGGGCGCAGCGCGCGCAGGAGCGCCCTCGCGTGCAGGACGCCCACGATGTTGTCGGGCTCGCCGCGCCAAAGCGGGATGCGCGAGTAGGGCGATTCCGCGGCCTGATCGACGATGCGCTCCGGCTCGAGCTCGGCCTCGATGGTCGCAACGTCCTTGCGATGGATCATGATCTCGTCCACCTTGACCTCGTCGAGGTCGAGCACGCTCCTCAGCATGCGCCGCTCCTCGACCGTCTCGGGCTCCGGACCGTGGTGGAGATCGATCGCTCCCCTGAGCTCCTCCTCGCGATGCAGGCCGCTCATCGCGACGCCGGTCCTGACGCCGAGAAGCCGCAGCATCATGCGCACGAGGACCTCGATCCCATGGGTGATCGGCCCGAGCAGCCAGATGACGGCGCGCACGAGGGGAGCCGTGGCGAGGGCTACCCGATCGGCATGGTTGAGCGCATAGGTCTTCGGCAGCACCTCTCCGAACAAGAGCACGAGCGTCGTCATGACGATCGTCGCATAGGCGACGCCGGCGTGGCCGAACCAGTCGATGAGCACGCTCGTCGCCAGCGCCGATGCCAGGATATTGGCGAGATTGTTGCCAAGCAGGATGGCGCCGATGAGGCGCTCCTTCGCCCGGCGCAGCCGGTTGACGAGACGGGCGCGCTCGTTGCCGCGCCGCGCAAGCGCGTGCATGCGCGGCCGCGAGGCGCCGGTGATCGCCGTCTCGGAGGCGGCGAAGAAGGCGGAGGCGAGCAGGAGCACCAGGATGAGGGCGAGCGTGCCGACGAGCGTGAGGTCGATATCCATGTCCGGACGCACCGCTCAGGCGGCGATCGCGGCGTCAAGCAGCATCCGCACGGCCTCGGGCGCCACCTCGCGCGCGACGAAAGCCTCTCCGATCCCGCGCGCGAGCACGAAGGCGATGCGGCCGTCGCGCACCTTCTTGTCGCGCGCCATGTGCTCGACGAGCCGGTCCGCGTCCCAGCGCCGGCCGTCGGCGCGGTCGAGCGTCGTCGGCAGGCCCATCGCGGCAAGGTGCCGGCGTACGCGCGCCGCGTCCGCCGCCAAGCAGTATCCGAGCCGCACCGAGAGGTCGAAGGCCATGACCATGCCGAGGGCCACCGCCTCGCCGTGGAGGAGCTCCGGGCCGAACCCCGTCTCGGCCTCGAGCGCGTGGCCGAAGGTATGGCCGAGGTTGAGAAGCGCCCGCTGGCCGCCCTCGCGCTCGTCGGCAGCTACGATCGCGGCCTTCAACTCGCAACTCCTGGCAACCGCGTGATGCAGCGCTTCCGCGTCTCCCGCTGCCAGCGCGCTGCCGTGCTCCTCGAGCCAGGCGAAGAACCCGGCGTCGCTGATGAGCCCGTACTTCGCCACCTCGGCGTATCCGGCGAGGAGCTCGCGCTCCGGCAAGGTGGCGAGCGTGTCGATGTCGGCGAGCACGAGTCTCGGCTGGTGGAAGCTGCCCACCAGGTTCTTGCCGCGGCGCGTGTTGATGGCGGTCTTGCCGCCGACCGCGCTGTCGACCTGGGCAAGCAGCGTCGTCGGAATCTGCACGTAAGCGATGCCGCGCAGCACGATGCTCGCCGCGAAGCCGGTGAGATCGCCGACGACGCCGCCGCCCAAGGCCACGAGCGTCGTCGTGCGCTCGATCGGCCCCTCGAGCAGGCGGTCGAGGACGGCCTCGAGGTGCGCCCAATCCTTCGTCGCCTCGCCGGGCGGCAGCACGATCTCGTCGTGGAAGATTTGCGCGCGGTCGAGGGAGGCGGCGAGGCGGCCGAGGTGAAGGGCGGCGACATGCTCGTCCGTCACCACGACGACGCGCGGCCGGGCGAGGACGGGTGCAAGCAAGCCGCCCGCCTCCTCGATCAGCCGCTCGCCCACGAGGATGTCGTAGCTGCGCGCGCCGAGCGCGACGCGGATGGTCCGGCGCTGG
>DATEQI010000043.1:0-8334 GCA_035272805.1 Alphaproteobacteria bacterium
CGCGTCGTCGACGATGTTGCCGCGTGCGGTGTTGACGACGATCGCGCCCTTCTTCATCAGTCCGATGCGCTGCTCGTTGAGCCAGTGGTAGGTCTCGGGCGTGGAGGGGCAATTGATCGAGAGGAAATCGATCTCCGGCAGCATGGCGTTGGCGTCCGCATGGAAGATCGCACCCTTTTCGAGCTCGGCCGGGAGGCGGCCGCGATTCGCGTAATGGATCTCCATCTCGAAGCCGCGCACGCGCCGCGCCACCGCCTGGCCGATACGGCCCATGCCGAGGATGCCGAGCTTCTTGCCGGTCACGTCGGCGCCGAGCATGAAGGTGGGCGTCCAGGCCTTCCACTCGCCGGTACGGATGAGCCGCTCGCCCTCGAACGCCCGCCGTGCCGCGCCCAGCATCAGGAGAAGCGCGATGTCCGCGGTCGCGTTGGTCAGCACGTCCGGCGTGTTGGTGACGACGAGGCCGCGCTTCGTCGCCGCATCGAGGTCGATGTGCTCATGGCCGACCGAAAAGGTGGCGACGATCTTGACGGAGGCGGGGAGACGCGCGATCTGCTGAGCGGGCAGCTTTTCCGTCGAGCAGACGAGGAGGCCGGCGCATCCCTCGGCGCGGCGGATGATTTCCTCCGCGTCGTAGAGCTTGTCCTCGAGGTTGAGACGGGCGTCATAATCCCGGCGGGCGCGGGCGAGCACGTTGTCGGGCAGTCGGCGGGTGACGAGGACGGTCGGCTTGTTCGGCACGGCGGACTCCACAAATGAGAGTGCGGGGAGAGGGGGAAGGGCTGCTCGCTTGCGGTCTTGCAGAACGCCTTTCGGCCATTCTACCCTGCCCCGCCGAAGCATGCCATAATCCAGCCCGCAGGAGCCGAGGTCGGCTCCTGGCCCACCCCATGCTCTCCCCCGACCTGGGAGTTTTGATGGCGCGACTGCTCATAGCTGTTTTGGCACTGCCCCTCTTGTGTCTGCCGCAGGCCGGCCACGGCGCCGATCTGATACCCCATCATGCCTTCTATACGCTCCATCTCGGGCACAGCTCGGGGACGGGCGACGTGGTCGAGGCGAGCGGCGGCATGGCGATCGAGGTCAGCGAGACCTGCGGGGCCTGGCTCACCAAGCAGCGCCTGCTCCTCAGGATCGTGCGCGACGAGGGAGATGATGTGGTGACCGACAACAACTTCACCAGTTGGGAGACGAAGGACGGGCTCCGCTATCGCTTCAACGTGCGCAATCGGCTCAATGGCACCGTCAACGAGGAATACCGCGGCGAGGCGCGGGTCAAGCCCAACGGCGGCGCCGGCACCGCACGGTTCACCTTGCCCAAGAAGAAGGACATGGCGCTTCCCAAGGGCACCCTCTTCCCGAGCGCTCATGTAAGTTACGTCATCGACTCCGCGCGCCGGGATGCGCGCATCATCGATCGCATCGTCTTCGACGGCGCCAGCGAGGATGGCCCGGACGAGACGAATATCGTGATCGGCCAGCCGGTGCCGCTCGAGAAGCTGCCGGGCCTGGATGCCAAGCTCGGAGTGCCGAGCTGGCCGATGCGCTGGGCGTTTTTCCCCGTCGACAGCAAGTCGGCGCTGCCTGACTACGAGCTGACACTCCGCCTGCTCGACAACGGGGTCGTGGTCGACCTGAACCTGGTCTATGAGGACTTCACGGTCGGCGGCAAGATCAGCTACTTCGAGGCCCTGCCGCGGCCGAAGTGCTGAAGGGCGGAAATCAGAAGCCAGAAAACAGAAGCCGCAATGGCAGCGCTAGAGCGGCGTTTGGTCTATTGGAATCACATTTCGACGTGGCGTCATTCCCGCGAAAGCGGGAATCCAGGGCCACTGGGTCCCCGCTTTCGCGGGGACGACGGCGGGGTGGTTCCACTGATTTGGAACTTGCTCTAATCTTCCGTTTTCTGGTTTCTGGCTTCTGATTTCTGCCTTCTGAACCCCCTCCCTTTGACGATGGCGTTGCCGCCGAGCTTTTCGCGTACGGCGTCGATCGCGCGTTCGACCTTCAGCACGCGGCCGGAGGAGGGATCGAGCAGGTTGGGCGGGTCGGCCTCGGCAGCGGGCGCCAGCGCGGAAGCGCCGATGCCGATGAGGCGATAATGGCGCGCGCCCGCCTCGGCCGCGAGGAGGGGCAGCGCCGATTGGAAGAGGGCCTCCGCGAGCTGGGTCGGTGCCGCGAGCGTACGGCTGCGCGTGAGGATGCGAAAGTCGGCGCCCTTGAGCTTGAGCGTGATGGTGCGGCCGGCGAGCTCGGCCCGTTTGAGCCGCGTCGCCACCGCCTCGCAGAGCGGCCAGAGCTCGGCCTTGAGTTCCGCAAAGCCGGAGAGGTCGTCCTCGAAGGTGGTCTCGGCGGAGATGCTCTTGGCGGGGGAGGAGGGGTCGACCGAGCGCGCGTCCTCGCCGCGCGCGAAGCGGTAGAGGCGTCGGCCGATGGCGCCGTAACGCGCGATGAGATCGGCCTCCTCGTGAGGGGCGAGTTGGCCGATCGTGTGGATGCCGTCCGCCTCGAGGCGCCGGCGGAGCGCGTTCCCGACCCCCCAGATCAGGCCCACGGGCTGGCGCGCCAGAAATGCCTTGGCCTCGCCCCGTCCGATCACGGAGAAGCCGCGCGGCTTGTCCAGATCGGAGGCGATCTTGGCGAGGAATTTATTATAGGAGAGCCCGATCGACACGGTGATGCCGAGCGCTTCCTCGATGTGGCGCTCTAGGCGCACGAGCGTGCGCGCGGGGCTGCCGTGGTGGAGGCGGGCAGTGCCGGAGAGATCGAGGAAGGCTTCGTCTATCGAGAGCGGCTCGACGAGCGGCGTGGTCTCGAGCATGAGCCGGCGCACCTCGCGGCCGACCTCTTGGTACTTGCGCATGTCGGGGTGGATGACGGTCGCCTGCGGGCAAAGCTTGAGCGCCTTGAACATGGGCATGGCCGAGCGCACGCCATAGATGCGCGCGACGTAGCAGGCGGCCGAGACGACGCCGCGCTTGCCGCCGCCGACGATGACCGGCTTGTCGCGCAAGCGCGGGTCGTCGCGCTTCTCCACGCTCGCATAGAAGGCATCGCAGTCGACGTGCGCGATCGCGAGCTCGTCGAGCTCGGCGTGGGAGATGAGCCGCGGCGAGGCGCAAAGCGGGCAGCGGCGCAGAACACTCCCGGCCTCGAGTGCCAACGGATTGGCACAGTCGCGGCAGAGCGCCGTCATCCTCCCGCCTCCTCGGCGGGCCAGAGCCAGGCGGCACCCCGAACGCCGCTCGCGTCGCCGTGCAGCGGGGGGGCCAGCCTCGTATCCGCCCGGTCGGAGAAGATGTGCGTCCCCCAGTGCCGGGGTACCTGCGCATAGAGCCGCTCGATCTGCGAGAGACCGCCGCCGAGCACGATCACGTCGGGATCGAGGATGTTGATCACCACGCCAAGCGCGCGCGCGAGACGCTCTTCGTAGCGCGCCAGCGTCGCCGCGGCAGCACGCTCGCCTTGGAGCGCGCGCGCCGCGATCTCGGCGGGCCCGAGCGCTTCGCCGGTCGCGCGCGCGTGGTCTCGGCTCAGCCCTGGACCGGAAAGGAAGGTCTCGACGCAGCCGCGGCGACCGCAATAGCAGGGAGGCCCGGGTCGCTCGTCCTCGCGCGGCTCCGGGAGCGGGTTGTGGCCCCACTCGCCGGCGATGGCGTTGGCGCCGGTGAGCACGCGCCCGCGCACCACGATGCCGCCGCCGACCCCGGTGCCGAGGATGACGCCGAAGACGACTTCCGAGCCCCGGCCGGCGCCGTCCACGGCCTCGCTGAGGGCAAAGCAGTTGGCGTCGTTGGCAAGGCGCACCGGCCGCTCGAGGACGCCCGCGAGGTCGCGCTCGAAGGGCCGGCCGATGAGCCAGGTGGAGTTCGCGTTCTTGACGAGGCCCGTGGCAGGAGAAATGGCGCCGGGGATGCCGATCCCGACCGTGCCGCGCCGCCCCAGCTCGGCCTCGATGCCGGCCACGAGCTCGCGTACGGCGGCGAGCGTCCCCTCGTAGCTCCCCGCCGGCGTCGGCATGCGCCGGCGAGCGCGCGCGCGGCCGGCCTCATCGAGGGCCACTGCCTCGATCTTGCTGCCGCCGAGGTCGATCCCTATGCGCATGGCGCGTCGCCGGAGTCCTCCGCCCTTCGCCGGCCGGAGCCCCCTTTTAGGACGGAATGTCCGCCAAAAGCAAAAGGCCGCCCTTGGGCGGCCTTGCCTCCTCGCGCATGGGGAAGAGCCTACTTGAGCTTGGTCTCCTTGAAGAGCACGTGCTTGCGCGCGACGGGGTCGTATTTCTTAAGCTCGAGCTTGCTGCTCTGCTTGCGCGCGTTCTTCTTCGTCACGAAGAAGAACCCGGTGTCGGCGGTGCTCTGCATTTTGATCAGCACGCTGTTCGGCTTGGCCATGGCGACGCTTCCTCATGTGCTTTCCCGGGTGCTGCCGGGTAGCGCAGAACATAGTGCCTCGCCCGCCGCTGTCAAGCGCGGCCGGGCCTGGGTAATGGGTCACGTTGCCCAAGTCCCCATCCTTCGAGACGCGTCGCATGCGCGACGCTCCTCAGGATGAGGACACCTTCGTTAGGGTTTCACCTCATCCTGAGGAGGGCCGAAGGCCCGTCTCGAAGGATGGGGTGAAATTGACCCACGACCCGGGCCTGCCCCCAAGCGAGTCTACTGCCGCTTGGCGATCTCGGGGCCCGGCGCTTGCAGCGCGCGCGCGAAGAGGCCGCGGTCCTCGATGAGCTTTTGGGCGACCTCGAGGTCGACCTCGCCCTCCCCGTCGCGCGCCGGGCAGCTCGCGCGCAAGAGGCGGGTCTCGAGCTTGTTGGGCCGGCCGTTGGCGTGCAGCGAAAAGCGCGCCGCCGAGGTCTCCAGCCGGCCGCTCTTGACCGTATCGAGGACCTGCGCCACCGCCTCCGGTCCCTCGAATGCCACCTTGCTCGTGCACACGTTGGGAATCACGCCCACCTCGTTGAGGACATAGCCTGAAGGCGCATGGATGCGCGACCAGGTGATGATGAGCTCGCCGCTGTTGGGAAGCTCGTGCACCGTCTGCACCGTGCCCTTGCCGTAGGACGCCGTTCCCACCACGACCGCGCGCCCCTGGTCCTGAAGGGCCGCCGCCACCACCTCGGCCGCGGACGCCGTGCCGTGATTGACGAGAAGGGCCATCGGCAGGCCATGCAGCAGATCGTGGCCCTCCGAGTCGAAGATCTGGTTGCTGTCGGGGTGTCGGCCGCTGGTCGAGAGGATGCGCCCATGCTTCAAGAACAGCTCGGAGACGCTGACCGCCTGGTCGAGGAGCCCGCCCGGATTGTCGCGGAGATCGATCACGACTCCGCGCAGCTTGCTGCCCATCTCGCCCATCGCCTGGCGCAGCACGCCCTCGAGGCTCGCCGTGGTGTTCGAGTTGAAACTGGTGAGCCTGATGGCGGCGATATCGCCGTGGCGCGTATAGCTGACCGTGGGCGGTACGATGAGGGTGCGGGAGAGGACGACCTCGCGCGGCACGCGGTCCTTGGCGGCGAGGAACGTCACGTGCACCGGGCTGCCGACCGGCCCGCGCAGGCGGTCGATCACGTTGTCGAGGGAGAGATCGCCGACGGCTAGGCCGTTGATCTGCACGAGGAGGTCGTCCGGCGCCACGCCGGCCTTCGCCGACGGCCCGTCCTCCAAGACCGAGACGACGCGAATGTCGGTGCCGTCCTGCTTGATGGTGAGGCCGATCCCGCCGAAGCCCTCGCGCTGGGCGCGCTGGTCGCGGGCCGCCGCCGCCGTCGCGTAGCGGGAGAAGGGATCGAGGCCCTTGAGCGCCCCGCTGAACACGGTGTCGTAGATGGTCTCGACGTCAGTGTCCCGCACCGGCTGGGAGAGCTCCCGCGCGCCATCGAGCACCAGGCTCGCGGTGACCGCCCAGGCGACGGGATCGTCGTCGTGCGGGGCCGTGAAATCCACGACCTTGCCGTTGTCGTAGGCGAGCTGCAAGCGCCCTCCGTTGCGCGTCAGCTTGAGCTTCGGGTCGATCGATTCCATGCGCTCCATGCCGGCAAGCGCCAGCTCGCCGATCGATATCGGCTCGACGTAGCGCTTGGAAATTTCGCTGAAGCCGGCGCCGAACTCCTGGCCGGCCATTGCCACGAAGGTGCCATGCGAGGAGTCCGCCGGCTGGCCGCAAGCGGCGAGCCCGGTGAGGAGGGAGAGGACGAGAGGAAGGCCCAGGCGCAATGGCCCCTTTCCGAGTTGCGCCGCCGTCGCCATGGTTGTCGAACCCTCGCTCATTCCCCTAGCCTCGAGATCTTCTCTCCGCTCCGACCATGAGGGGCCCCTTGCAACCCAAAGGCGGAGCCGCCGAAGGTTGCCGGCCACAAGCCCATCGAGTGACTGTATTCGCCCGATATGCCTAACTATAAGTAGCGCAGAGTGCTTGCTTTGTACAAGAAATTCCGCTGCGAGATCAGCCGCGGGGCGAAAATTTGCCCATATTTCATTCATGGCGGCGAGGTAGGGGAGCGCGCAGCCGTTGCCCGGGCGGGCTCCCGAGGGAGGCCCCGAGGGAGGCCCCGAGGGAGGCCCCGAGGGAAGCCCCGAGGGAAGCAGAGAGCAGGCTCCCGCGGCGGTCCCCTTTCAGGGGTGCGAGCGGCGCACTTTGGCTTTGCCGCCGCGGAGGCTGCCGCCATGCGCCCGGAAGGGCCGGCTACGGCCTTTTGCCGGCCGGCCGCGGCCTGCCTCGACCAGAAGCTCGAAGATGAGGCCGCCCGTCACCATGTCGGCTTCCGCCAGCCGCACCTCGACCTTATCGCCCAATACGAAGGCAATTCCGCTCGCGCGTCCGATCAGCCGGTGGCGGGCCTCCTCGTGGATGTAATAGTCCGAAGGCAGCGTGCTGATCGGCACCAGCCCGTCCGCACCCGTCTCGTCGAGCGTCACGAAGAGGCCGAAGCGGGTGACGCCCGAGATGCGTCCGGCGAAGCTCGCCCCCACCTTGGCGGCGAGATAGGCGGCGGTGAAGCGGTCCTCGGCGTCGCGCTCGGCCGCGTCCGCGCGCCGCTCGGTCATGGAAATGTGCTCGCCGAGCCGCGCGAAGTGCGCCTGCGTGGCTCCCGCCGAGAGGCCGTCGGGCCCGAGCCCGAGGCTTGCTATGAGGCCGCGATGCACGAGGAGGTCGCCATAGCGGCGGATGGGCGAGGTGAAATGGGCGTAGCGCCGAAGGGCCAAGCCGAAATGCCCGCGGTTGTCGGGGCCGTAGACGGCCTGGGCCTGGCTTCTGAGGATGACCTCGCTCACCAGCTGGCTGTGCGGCGTCGAGGCGGCCTTTTCGAGAATCTGGGTGAAGTGCCTGGGGCTGAGGACTTGGCCTTTGGCGAGCTTGTAGCCGAGAGTGGCGAGGAAATCCCTAAGCGCCTCGACCTTCTCGGCGGCCGGCTCGTCATGCACCCGGTACATGCAGAGCGTCTTCTTTTGCTCGAGCGTCTCGGCCGCAGAGACGTTGGCCGCGATCATGAACTCCTCGATGAGCCGATGGCTGTCGAGGCGCGGGCGGGGGATGATGCGCTCGATGCGTCCGTCCTTGCCGATCACGACCTGGCGCTCGGGAAGGTCGAGGTCGAGGGCACCCCGTTGCAGCCGCGCGGCCAAGAGCGCGCGGAAGGCGCCATAAAGCGGTGCGATCACCGGCTCGTTGAGCGGCCCGGTCAGCTCGTCCGCTAGGCCGTCGCGCGCCGCCTGCACCCGGCCATAGGTGAGGCGCGCCGCCGAGCGCATGAGGCCGCGCTCGAAGCGATGGCGGAGCTTGTTGCCCGCCTTGTCGATCCACATGTGGACGGCTAGGCAGCCGCGCTCCTCGCCGGGCTTGAGCGAGCACCAGCCGTTCGAGAGCCCTTCCGGCAGCATGGGGACGACGCGATCGGGGAAATAGGCGGAATTGCCGCGCTCGCCGGCGGCGCGATCAAGCGCGCTAGCCGGCCGCACATAATGGGCGACATCCGCGATCGCGACGAGAAGATGCCAGCCGTCTCGGTTGCCGGGGTCGGGGTCGGGTTCCGCCCACACGGCATCGTCGAAGTCGCGCGCGTCCTCGCCGTCGATGGTGACGAGCGGGGTGCCGCGCAGATCCGTGCGCCCGGCAAGGCCGACCGGGCCCGCGGCGGCGGCGGCGGCAAGGGCTTCCGCCGGGAAGTCGACGGGAATGCCGCGGCTCAGAATGGCGATCAGGCTGATCGAGCGCGGGTTTCCCATCTCGCCCAGCCGCTCGACGACGCGCGCATGGCGCAGCCCGAGCCGGTGGTGGCCCGGGAGCGCCTCGGCGAGCACCAGCTCGCCCTCCCTGGCACCGCCCTCATCACCGCGCGCC